>JAKPGY010000031.1 GCA_029550685.1 Bacillota bacterium | reverse complement strand
TCAGGTATTACTAAGCACAGAAGCCCCTCCTTTCTACCGCACAAAGACCTGTAACATCCCCTTCTACGTCGGCAAATCCGGCCGCTCCAGCTTCCGTTTAAACAGTTCATTCTTTTCCGCATAAAGTATGAAGGCGATATCATTTGCTACTCGTTGGTTAACCCTTTGGAGTTCGCAGAATATAGCCGGGTTGATGTAAATATCATTACATACGTCTAAATTCACACATAAACAACCACCGCCGGGGCATCGCAACTTGACGGGGCAATCATGGCAACTTTCATTTTCGGAACGGACCTTGCTGAGATCCCACTCCTGAGCTTTTCTCAAGGCTTCTTCATCCCACCCAGTAAATACGTTCCCGAGGATAGGGCCACCCCTAGCAATAAACCTGTGGCAAGCGTAGATATTCCCCTTCGGATCAATCCCAACCCCAGCTGTGGCCAGCCCGCATCTTGTGGACTGCCTTTCCTCCATGGAAAAGATACGTAAGGCATCATCCAGGGGTTTAACCACAGTGTTTTTCCCTTCACGTAACCGGTTCAGATAGAGCTTGCTTATCTTGAGTAGCTCCTGTTCATATAGGGCTATATCGTCAGGGGTCCATTCCACTTCGTAGACGGGATCAATAGCAAAGATAACGAATCCCATTTTAAGCAATTGCTTGAAGTCAGAATACAGGTATTTGAGGATGGGAGGGGAAATCGTCCACCTTATGATCGGTTGTATACCATTCTCCAGGACAAGCTGCGCTTTTTCCAGCACCAACGGCCCGCTGGGTTCCCCTGATGGGAAAACTCTTTTGTTCTCCGGATGGGGCAACCCATCTAAAGACAAAATCATGCTGACCTGGTTTTCTTTGAGCCACCGCACCAATTCTTCGTCAAGCAGAGTAGCGTTAGTAGTAAGGCCAAAAGTAAAGTTCTTACGGGCTATCTTGCCCCGTTCCTTAGCGTAGCCAATAACATCCTTCATAAGCCCCTTCTCAAGCAAGGGTTCCCCGCCAAAGAAAGAAAGCCCCACTGTGGTGGCGGTGGAGTTTATCAGCAGAAAATCAATTACGGCCTTTCCGACCTCAAAATTAGATGACGCTTGAATGTATTTTTCATCAAACTTTGTGAAACAATATTCGCAATCCAAATTACATCGCGATGTATTGAACCAGGTAACATGGTGTAATCTATCCATAAAAAAGCCCCTCCTTGTTTAATAAGCAAAAGTAGATTGACAAAAATAACAATTCATACAGCTATCACAATTTTGACAACTAAAACATAGATAACATGGGTTGTTTTGAACAGAATCACATCTCATGCAACTATCGCAATGGGCACAAGCCGCACAACTATCACATGTAACGCATACTTGACAGGTAATACATGACCTACAATTCTCCCCTCTTATAAATAACGGCATTCACGACCCTCCATTATTAAGATTGAGCAGAAATACAGCTTTCGCAATCATTACAACGAAAGCATGATATACAAAATAAACAAGCAGCGCATCGCTGACACTTATTGCAATATTGACAATTAACACAATTCATACAGCTATCACAATTAAAACAACTATTACAAGTTTGACAAGTAAGGCATTCAACGTCCCGGATATTACTCGTCCGCACAACCTTTCGTCTAATTAACAGAGCCATCCTACTACACCACCCCCACATAAATCTCTAGCAGTCTTTGGGTCACCGTATAGGACTTACTGCTACTCCGGATATTGACCTCCACCAAGTGGGAGGAGTTGTTAGGCCAGTCCCCGACATCAATGGTCCCCTGGACAAGGTTACCTTGAGAAGTGGATTGGGTTGTCAACACCAGCTTTTCCGCCCCGTCGATTTTGACCTGCAAACTAGCCGTACCATTCGCATTGGATATCCATAATTCAGCGATGATGTTGATTTTCTTGATGTTGTATCCATGGGAGGTGGATTTGACCATCCTGACGGTTTTAGGCAGTTCGGTAGTTGAAGGGTAAGATGTTGAAGTGGTGGTGACCTGGGTTTCATCCGCTGCATAAGGAACCACCGGGAAATTCCCCCGGTGGATAACAGGATTACCGTTTACATTCAGAGTTTTTGGCCCAGACTCGATCTGAAGTTCGACAACCCCTTCCGCGCTCTTTACCAACTTGATGCCCTGGTCCCCGATCTGGAGACCTTGCTCAAATAGCACCTCCCCGGTAAATGTGTCTCCGGCCTTATCCGCTTTGCCAGCAACATCCTCGGCGGTGGCTGCCCCAATGTCGGCCGGGGACAAGGCGTCAGCCCCGCCAGTGGAGTGACTAGACTTGTGAGTAGACGGAGTGAAGGATTCAGGCCTGCCCCCAAGATTGTCCCAGGTGAAATCCTGCGCACTGAGCGCCCCTATGGAAGCCGGAGTAATTGGGTCAGAGCCTTCCGCAGCATGGGAGTCCGCGTGTTCATCGGGAGGGAAAGCGTCGGGCTTACCCTCAATCACATCCCATTCTGATTTCCCGCCACCAATCTGTGACCATTCACCAGTATCGTGAAAAATCGTCCCGTCATCGGTGGAAATATAAACCATGCCGCTATCGGCGGCTTCAGGCCGTTCCGCTAGAGGCCCGGCCTGGATAATGGGAACTCCGCCCATGTTTATGATTTTGGTTCCTAGCTCCAAGATAGCCTGGTTAATTTTTTGCGCTCCAGTGTAAAGGGAATCTTTTCCCGGACCGGAGAGAACAATTTGTTCAGCCATGTCCATTCATCCCCCCTTTACGACACTATCAGTATAAGGCGTTTTGACTTCGGAGTAATCAGCGCCGATGTTGATGAGCTGTTAATACGTAGGCGAATTGTTGTTGCGGGGCTCCCCAGCGTCGCGGTATAGCGATATTGGTAAAAGTTCGCGTCTACCCGTTTCGAAGTCGGGGCATTGAAGGTATTCCAATTATCACCGTCATCCACAGAGTACTGTAATACCTGGGAGGTTCCGGAGGGGACATACATATCAAGATAAACTAGGATATTGCTAAACTCCGGCGCAGTAACCTGCTTACTTACATACACCCCGGAATCTTTGTAACTCAGACCGACCAGAATCGCAGTTTTAGCCTGTATAACCGGGGAAGTCTTAAAGCCCTTACGTAAAATTGCTCTTACATAAACCGAGGTTTGAAGAGAGCGCAAGAGAGTTGCATCCCCATTAGCTAGTGGAAACCATTGTGCTCCATCCGGGGACCATTGCCACAGGAGATTACAGCCGCGCGGAACCAACTGTGCTGCTGCGACAATTAATTGGCCTACTTCATTTGTAGTAACTGAATCAAACTGAAGGATGGCTTCGTTTTCAAATACGGCCCCATAGAGCTTGAACTTCATGTCCATTTCCTGGTGGGCCGTCCAGGCTGTGGCGTTCGATGATGAAAATAATACGCCGATAGTGTATGGTTGTCTAGTTACCTTAGTTCCGCTAATCAAGTCATTTTCTGCCATCCTCGCAACATACAAGCAGTATTGGTCGGAATCCGTCACAGCCACGATAGCGTATTCCGTATCAGCAAACAAAAGTACAGGTTCATCAAAAGTCACCTTAGTCTCTGCGGAGCCATCCTCGGACACATTAACCTCTGCCGGTAACAGCGTTTTTGACACCATCACCGTAGCCCCAGGATACCCGTTTACGACATTTCTGATTTGGATAGTAACAGTCTTGGTAGAGCTTTTCCTACCAAAATAAAGACCGACAGCCGTGATAAAGCGGTCTTCGGTCAAAGTAAACGTTTGTGCCAACGGGTCAACGTTTGTTGGCCAGGGGATTCGCCACCAGGTTGTTTCTTCAATCACCTGACGCCGCCCAATCCCTGTAAAACTAGCAACAGCCTCATTTTGGATAGTCATTTTAGCGGACCTCCCCTAAACATAGTTAAACGCCCGGACTTCACGAGTTCCGCTGCGGATATCCGGCGGAATTACAAAGGTCGCGGTAAACTTTCCATCAACATCCGCTCTCACCGTACCCGCATTTGTACCAGCCGCAGTAGGAGCTACCGGCGTCAATTCTACCGGCACTCCGTCAAACGTAACCTGGATATTATCGGAATCCGGGAGGAAGTTCTCGCCTCTAATTGTTATTGGAATCTGCCGCATGGTTTCAACCTGTTCATCCATTAAAAGCGCCGTAGTAGTATGGGAAGTTCGCCTATTGACGGGGGAAACCCACCAACTTGTAATAGTTTTATGGATATGGGTAACCTCCATCCAAACGTCCTCGGATGGGTCAAGGAAGATTACCCCGACATTACCCCAAACTGCATAGGGGTTCACATTCATACACTCGGTAGCAAGATTCTGCTCAAGGATAACCTCTTCAGTGTACGGCAACATATAAAGCCGTCCTTTTAAAACAGCTGTTGTATTTACCACATCCGCCACTAAGTCATGTTCCTCATAATTCGGAGGCAGGACCAAAGTTTTATTATCAGGGTCAATCGACGCATCCCAGAGGGGGTGGTAAATATCGCATTTCTCAAAGTTTGTGAAATTGTCCGTCATTGTACCAACCCTGGCTACATCTGGATCGCTTGTCTGGGCAATGGTGTCAAGTTCAGTAATCGCCATGTTGTATTCTGCCCGTTCTAACCTCTCCAACATGGCTCGTAACTCCAGCATTGTAAGCCGTTGCGGTCTGTAATTAGTTACCACAATATCCGCCGCTTCCGCATCAGGAGGAAAATAAATTTCACCTAATGCCAAGACATTTGGGGGCTCCCCAGGGGCATATGGATACATATCAGGCTGCCCGCTAATAACTTCAAAATCGCCGCCAGGCTCAAGATAATACAAGTCCCGCCTGCCAAGGTAAAAATCATAGGTTATTTGGAAGGTGGACCCATCTACCGGAAGATCCCCTGCTAGAAACTCTACGTTATTCCCGTTCAAAGCATAGTCCGTTCCAGAAATCATTGTCTTAATGTACCGGTAAGTAACGCTGTAAGTCGAACCTCCATCTGGTTCCGTACCATCCAAGGACCAGTCTACGCTGTCGCCCGTTTGCTGATAATCAATCCCCTGTTGATAAGTAGTTACACCTTGCGAAATAGAAACAATAGCAACTACCGGAGTTTTCGGCAATAGATCCGTCGTTCCAGGAAGACTGCCTCTGGTAATATCCTCAGTCTTTTCTACAATAGCGGTCAAAATATTGATTTGCTTAACAGGTGTCGAATTCAATGAATATTTATTAACCCCAGTTTGGTAAGTTTTGGTTTCATTTACCACTTGGCGAGTGGTTTTTGCTTTAGCCACCGGGATTTTTGTCGGAATCAGTTTATCAATCTCCCGTCCCAATACATACGCCTTCCCTGCTTCAATAACCAGGTTTACGTAATCTTCATCTAACGCTTCGATAAACCCGTCCATACCAAAAACAAGAAAACTCCCCGAAGTGTCGTAAGTCCGACGCGCTAGGATTGGCGTAATCCCCTCTAACTCCGGTGGAACCGCTGCCAAAACAACAACCCCGTCCTGGAGCCGAAACACAGGAAAAGCCGCAGGATCGTTAACTACCCAATTCAGATTAGCAACACGGCGGTCCATCCCAGGCATTCCGTAATTTTGATAACCAATGGCCGGATCTTTTAATGTCGGGTCGTCTTCATGGGTAATAATTTCATAGGTAACTTTGAGCCCAATTACCTCCTGACCCATTCCCGTGATAACGACGCTAGCGCCCGCTATATCATAGATCATACCGTCATAATAGATACTACCTTTAGTTATGTCAGCCTGGGTTTTAGCATCGTCAACGCTGATCTGGCAACCATCAATAATATGCCCAGTCCCAAACAAAACATCCCCAATACGACGGTCTCGATAAATAGACATTGACTGTAATTCAGCAACTTCCGCAGACTGAAGACGACGGCCAGGAATAGGCAAAAGCTCAAACCATCTCTTCGATGGATCAAAGCGATTATAGTAAGCCGCCATTTATATTTCCCTCCTCCCTAAAATTCGATGATAAATTCCACGAAATTCTTTTGACTGTCCCGCCGCTTAATCTTTTCCCGATTGGTGATAGCTTCCAGTATGCCGTAGCTTTGGACCTGTTCCGGAAGCAGGACAGTTGCCCCAGGAGGCACTCCCCCTTTAAGCACAACTCCAGAAAATACACCCTCCTGCCGGAAGGTAACTACCGGGAATTGGTCGTACATCAGCCAGCCAGCAACGTAGACCCAGCGAGCTCCTGCGTCCAGGGCATCTTCCAGGCTGGTAGGCAAAGGAAGCCCCCGGAACCTCTGCGCGTACATCTCGATCTCGCCTTCAGGGTCGGGTACCGCCATTTTTAGCGGGTCCGGCTTGACCAGACCCATGATTTCATCCAGCGCAGCGCTTGTAAATGCCGGAGCGGGAGGGTTTTCCTCATCCGGCCAAGGGGTTGACCGGCCAACCGCTATCCATACATCATTTTTAATAAAAAACTCATAGGCTTGCCTTACATGCTTACCAAGGGTATCAGTAGTCTGAGCGTTCAATATATCACCCCCAACTTGTAATGATCATATGATTATTTGTAAATAATTTGTAAATACGGAGCCCAGTTACCCGCATTATCCATACTACCCTCATAATAATTTACGCTTGCAAAATACACAGCATCATAACCTTCATTTTCATATCCAGTATGCGTCAGCAATAATCCATAGTTTGGATGAACTTTCCAAAATTCTAAAACACTTGAGATATCCCAAGAAACCCAAGTACCGTCAGAGTTTTCCTCTAATGGATCTGGAAGGTAAATTCTTGCCACATGTTCAGGTAGCCGTGTTGGAGCCGTATTAGGAGTCACAGTTTCTTCATCAAATGGACTTGCCAATAAAAAGACATCAAATGGATAGGTATGGAGGTTAAAATGTCTTGTGGATGCGACATATAAAAATAGCTCACATGATAAGATCCGGGGCAATTCAAATCCACTCAAATCAAATTTGAGTAAGGCATAATCACTTCGATCCAAGGAATCAACCCCTTCCCCGCCGACAGAAAGAATCGTTTCATCGTTGTTATTAATATCGGGGGCAAGATAATCGAGGTAGGTATCCCCTGTTGGGAAGATGCGTATCATTTCCATTGTAGTTACCTTGCTCACTGCTCCAGGATTGGAATCATCCGTCCAGTACCTATTTTCGTCAAAAAACGCTACCGGGGAGAACCAATGCGTTATCTTTGCGAGCGATTTGTTTTCTATGCTGGTCGTTACCCTAGAACAAGTTAAAACCATCTGGCCGGACAAATAATTATCAGGCGAAGGGAAGATATAGCTGGGATATAATGCGATTGACGAATAAGATTGCTCGGGAGCCTTCGGCACCAGGCTCTTGCTTTTTACTGCCAACCAGTATCGAAACCCAGCCATTCCTGCCAAAGCGATAAGCTGTTGGGCCACCTGGACTTCATCCGGATCAACGTAGATATCTGAGATGAGCGGGCCTATATAAATCCCGTCCGCAAAATAAGCATCGTTGCCAGATAGGACAATACCCTCCTCCGGGCACAGCTTATAGGTCTCCACGGCTTCAATGTCCAAAGCTTGGAGCATCTCTAGGTTTAAAGCTCCGCCGCCACGCATCTTGGCGTACACTTCCTCACGGGTCCTGGCATCATACTCACGCAGCCATAGCCAGAAACCTTCGTCCGGGCAAGTGTTGGCGAAAAACGCCTTCCACAGGTAGCCAATAGCGTCCGGGACCTCCTCCCCCAAGGCATCCATGAGCGCCTTCATAATGCGGCTTTCACGGTAGTAAAGAGGTAAGTACTTGAAAAGATCAATCGCCATAACTAATCCACCACCGTTATATAGACGTGTGGATCTAGCACAGTATCCGGCGCTAGAACCAGCTGCGTCCCGACAGGTTCAGTAAGGAAGGCATCAGTAGCCCCAGCATTTATGATAGCCGCAATCAGTTTGGAAAACAGAATAGTACCACCAATCCCCACAGTGGTAAGGTAAGCCATAGCTACATCCTCTACCACGAGTGGGTCGATGCCAGAAACAGTAATTCGGAAATCAACCGGCAGGATTTCTGCGCCTTTGACCGTAGCATGAACCCCCAGGGGTTTCTTCACATCTACCACGGCCTGAACCCTAGGCACCAGCTCTGCTATTTGGTTTGGCGGAGCCCCGATAATCACATCCACTGAACCAATACCTCTGGCAAGGGCTACGCAGCGGGCTGCCTGAACCCCGCCTACAGAAAGTGCCCACCTCTGGTAATCCGTCTCCGTCCCGCCACGTTCTGGATTACGCTTGAAGAAAAGGATCCGGTTCCGGAGGATCTCATCATCTTCCGCATCCACCCCACCTGTAGAAGGTGCTGGGTTGGTAACGGAAGAAACCACAGGCACAAAATCCACCAGCAGGTTAACGACATCGTTGGGAACATTGCCTTCCTCACCAGGATTTAGGCAGGTGGCCGAGACTAATGCTGTACCATCGATGCCGATGACCGCCCGCTCGTCGGTCTCAAACATAATACTTGTACTCTGTACCGCGACCTTTGTCCCGGCAGGAATCTCCCCGCCTGGGTTCCCTGTGAATAATAGCTCTACTGTTGCTGGAACAGCTGGCGCCCTGGAAATCCCGAAGTCCCCAGCCATATGGTCCAGCCATTCACCATACGCATGGAGGGCAAATGCTTGCATGATAACAAACATGAGAAAGGACGCTTGTTTTGCATGTTCGTAAGACACCGGAGCCACGGCATCCCAGATATACGACCCTTCCGATTTGTCGATGTAATCCGGTATGCGGTCAAGCGTCCGCTGTAAGATTTCGTGGTATTGTTGCTCTTTGAATAGATCCGTTATCGTTATCGCCAAAATCCCACCCCCTTTACATGGCCATGTCCATCCTGCCAGATAGTTCAAGTTGGGAACCCTTTGCCGTCAAAACATAGCAATCAAAGGCTACCCCATCATCCAACCACATGAACGAGAAGCCTCCCACCTGCCCGGTTCGAGGGTCCACCATCAAGGTTTCAGTAACCATCCTGGCAATCTCACTTTCAATAGCGGCCCTACTCAGCGCCATCCGGAAAAGCTTGTGAAGCTCACTACCGTAGTCAGGAGAATAGATTACATACCTATACCGCATGGTCAGAAGCGCCTTTTGGCACCACTCGTAGTACGCCTGGGTTTCGTCCGCTTCCTCTATTCTCCTAGCAGCCGTCAGCCGGAACTCCCCTTCGTCAAAGTCAAATATCCAGGATCGGCCAAACTTCACCTTCCGGTTCAACCTGGCACTGGGAGTGGCCGGGACTCCAATTGTTGGAAATAGACTTGGCATTATTCAAACCTCCGCTCAATCAGCCAACTGGCTGACCAGTTGCCCCGCCTCAGCCAGGGCCTGTAGACTCTTTCAGACGGCACAGGATAACATGGTCCTGCCCGCCACAGACTGGCGCTACCAGTACCCGGTCGCCAACCTTGATGCCGTCCTTGTAATTGATGTGAACCTTTATGGTGGTATCGGGCAGGCAGTCCGCCTCTTGAACATGGAAATCGAACCGGGTTAAATCGGAGTATTCAGTCTCCGCATTGTCCATTCCGTCAGGTTCGACTGGGGATGCCAACTTTATCACCCTGGATGGAATGGGGATCTCTATTTTTACCTCCCAGTCAGCTATCAACGGGTCTTTAATCTCATGTTTGAAATTGTCCAGCTTGACCCAGACCCGGTCAACCGTGTGCTGGTTGGACTTGAACACTTTCGTTATCGTGCCGAGTTCACAACCAAGCCCCTGGACAGCTCTCGCAGCCCGCCTACCCATTAGCGCATCAAGTGACCGAGCCAGGCGAAGTGACGGATTCTCCAAGGTAATACCTCCTCAGCACGTAATCCGGATAACCCAGCTCCAGGACACATTTCCCTGGGTGGGACTGATTGCCGAGCGTCCGCGTTAGATTGATGACTATGAGTTCGTCATAGCCCACAACATACTTCCCGGTTACATCTGTCATGCCTAACCTAACCTTATCACCCGCCCGTAGATCCATCAGCTCCTCCCAAACACTCGCCGTTATGATTTCCTCTATCGGGACGATCTGCCTTCGGCTGGCTACATCCGCCTGGGCCTGGGTGTTGATCCTGCTGTCAATCTGGATTCGGTAACGGGTGCCATATTCGTCCACTTCCCCAGTTGCGCTGCCATAGACAGGCTCCCTGGTTCCACCCCGCTTGTTCCCTACATATTTCACCTGGGTATCCTTGTCTAGGAGGGTCCGCCTCTGTACCACCCTTTCGAGGTTTACTTCGGGAACAAGCGTTGGGACGTTTGAATTAGAACCCAGTTCAACCATATCCAGTACTCGACCACTGGAGCGTACTTTGAACATTCGCCCGCTTTTTTTCGCAGTTTCCTTTATATCCGCATCAATCATAGAAGCCAGGCTCCGAGGCCGGTAGATAGCTTTGTCCAGAGGTTGGCCTGTGTTCGCCACGCGGCCCAAGGGGATACCCCAGGTCGATGCGTAAAGCTGAAATCTACTAGAGGCCGTCATATCCGCCGCTAGGTTAAACTCGTCCTCCGACTCCAGGTACTTGGCCCGACAATAGGCTTTGATATCAAGGTCCTTTAGTCCCCGGTTCTCACTATCTATTTCATGGATAATACCATCAAACCTGACTATGTCATTCTGAAGCGTGTCTATGATGTCAATTGTCTGCCCTGGGGCTATGGTTGGAAAATCATCCCCAGTAACCACAATCCTGATATTTGTCCTCAGCGCAAGCTCATCCAGTGATTCCTCCTGGGTGATCTCCTGTACCAAATCTCCCAAATAAAAACGCCCGGCCAGGCGGACGTCATACCTAAAATATTCATCTCGGAAATCTGAAATCACAAATCAGAGCACCCCCTTTTATGCTGCTGGCAAAGTTAATACCATACCGGGCAAGATAAGGGAGGGGTTCCCACCAATAATATCACGATTCAGCTCGTAAATATCCTGCCAACGGGTAGGGTTTCCAAGTAGCCTAGCAGCTATTTCCCACAGGCTGTCGCCGGCCACCACCGTATAGGTTATGACAGACTCTCTCTCCACATCCGGACGCAAACCCCTTGACCCCTCGCTGACCATTTCCATATCCGGGCGGCTTTCAGTACCCAGCAACCCCGCCGGAACCATCGGAACAGTGCGGACCCCCACCCGGCGATATGTACGGGCAATAAAATCGTAATAAACATCCCCTGGTTCACCGCCTTTGAACTGGCTGATATGTGCCGCAACCAGAACCAAGGTGTTTATAATTGTTTCTGTGATAATAAGCCGCACAGGCCGCCTGGACTGGGTCCAGAATGTAAGGTTATTCATGGCCTCCTGTGGGTCAGGGAGGTCGGGATATTGGCAGTAGGAGTCATAATCCCGAGGGAAAAAAGAGGAAAAGCTGATTTCTTTCAACTTTTCCCCTTTCGGAAAATCCACTTCCCCGAGGTTGAGAAGCTCCACAGTTTCATACAGTTTTTCTCGGTTTATGGTAACCTCCTCAGGGTTGACTGGGAGGTGGAGCAGGGTTCCAGTAGATTCATCGATCAGGTAGAAGTCCATACAGACCCTCCCTTCACTGCTGTAGTTTTGGGTGAAAATCGAATTTGTCGGCTACTCTCGGGAGTCCCAGGGGACTCAACCCTTTCCAGTTGATTTTATCTGCAGTGTCTCTGGTCAGGACTACACGTGCCGCCATCGTTTCAGTTTCGTCCCCATAGGAATCCTTGGCGGGCAGTAGCCAATACAGGGATACCCTCTCCGCCCGTGGATCGGAAAATACCCGCCGCAACACGTCTGTTGAATGCAATATAATACCGTCCCGAACCATGCTGTGAGTGAAGCTGGTATCAGCCCAAAGGATAATCTCCATGTCTGACTCGTTTTCATCAAAAAAGAGAATGGAATCCACTCGCGGCTTGTCAATATTGCTCGTTGCTCCAATAATGTTGGAAATGACCTGTTTCAACCACTCCTCGTAGGGCAGGTTCTGGTCATCTAAAGCAACTTGCTCCTCTTCCGGCGCGATTGCCGATTCCTGGGGATTCTGTACCTGTTCTTGGCTTGACAAATCATCTGAGGGTGCCGGTTGTTTATTGCCACACCCCGTCCAAGCCAGCAACATCAACAGAAGCACTGTAAGCCTCATGCACCATTTTAACACAAATAACCCTCCTCGATAGCATTTTACTGCCATTATATTACCACGGGAGGATTATCCATGACTATATTCTGTTCTCTATCGCATTTGCAAGCTCTCTGGTGATTTCCCACTTGACCTGTTGCTTGACCTGCTCTCCAACCTGCTCCGCAATATCCTCCACGTCAAGGCTGGATCCACTGATATTAGCAGTAATGTTGGCAATAGAAATGGGGACGTTCAATTCCTGCACCTGCCCGGATAATTCCGGACCGTAGTCAATCCCGTCATAGAGCAATCCAGTCTCCGCCCCAGATCCGGCAAGGGCTAGGGCAGGCATGGCCGGGCTAAACACATTATTTATCTGCTGCCATAAGCCTAAGCCCCGTTCTCGTATACGCTCAGGTGACCGAGAAAATGGAATCCCTGCTTCTGGTCCAGCCTCGGTCACAAGTTTAGAGCTACCAAAAATACCCCCTTCGGCATGGGGGGCAATACCAAGAAAACGGCCTGCCTGCTTCCATAGTTCAATACCCCGGTCTCTCATTTTACTGGACAGCGGTATGATGGCTTCAGGGCCAGCTTCAGCCACCACGCCCAGGTGAGGACTGCTAAATATACCACCTGCCGCGTGAGGCTCAACAGGAGTTGCCCCCGACGCCCCAAAGCTCGGCATCACAAAGGATCCCGCCCGGTTAGCCGCATCAGATAAGGCCCCGGCAAAGCTCAAACCTCTTGAGATAACCTCATTAGCCATATTTTGTAGGTTTGCTGAAAAGGCTGTTGCAATCCCGGTAATGGTCCACGCCTGCTCCGACCAGGCGCCCATCCGGGCAATGATTTCTGTGGCCTGGTTCTGAAGATTTACATTAAAGCTGGCGAGTATTGCTGTGTATTCGGCAGTAACCTGAGAGGCTGGCACTAACAACGCCTGAAGTTGAGCAGCCTCTTCTGGCTGCACAGCCTCAAACTGTCGGAAATCTGCCATCCCTGTGGCCGGGGGAGGAGTTGTTAACTCTCCAGCCTCTGCTGGTTTCACAGTAACTAACCTCTTACCGAGTTCCCTGCCGCCAAAATACCCACCAATACCACCAAGAGCAGCGCCGATGGCAGTGCCAATGCCAGGGAGGATTGCAGTACCGATTGCAGCGCCCAGT
>JAKPGY010000008.1 GCA_029550685.1 Bacillota bacterium | reverse complement strand
AATGTAGACTCCGGCAAGTTCAGAATCCCGTTACCTTCCCCTTTCAAGGAACCCCTGTCCATAAGTTTTTTAACCAGGGGCTTGCCCCAATCTGGCACATCGTTCAAGGTCTTATAGATCATTTCCTCACCTCCGTAATGTTCGGCCAAAGCATCCGCAATACAATAGCCTATGTATTGCAGTTCTTCATCAGTATCAGCTATCTGCCGATCTACAGGATTATCAATAAAGCAGGGTTCCACGATTACGGCGGGCATTTTACTGACTCGCAGAATACCAAAATACTCAGCTGTACCAGAACTGTTTGCCTTACTCTTGTAAACCCGCACCACAGACTGGCCAGCTATTTTTAAACCGTCAGCTACGGCGTTAGCAAGTTCTAAGGCTCCGGATTCCCATGAATAGATAACTTCGCCACGGTCACCACCGCCAGCATTGAAATGAAATGAGAGTAATAAATCAGCACCCCAGTTATTTGCTACCCTAGCACTATCACCCATTTCCAAATTCCCCTGCTCGATTTTTACTTCCCAGCCAAGCTGCTTTATACGGTCAGCAAAAGCATGTGCTACCTTGATATTCATTTGGTGCTCAATGAATCGGCCTGATACGGCCCCCGGATCGCCATGTTCACCGTGGCCTATATCTACATAAACTTTCATTCGTTATCACCTCCCTGGGTTACCTTCGCCTTAGTGATACCCGCTAGTGTCCACAACTCAACGGTCGTAAAGCCAAACCAGGCAGCAACCAAAGTCGTAGGTTCAGAACCTACCCGCAGGAATACAAATAGAACGGCCCCAGTAAACAGTGCGTTAAGCAGTATTACCAGGGCCACGATCCACTTGGAAAATCGATTTTTCTTCATATTTTCACCTCGGCAATGACTGTATGTACCAAATAATAAAGCCCACGCCGGTAGTGATGATGCTAACTACAAGGGCTTTGATCCAGCCTGTGAGGTTGTCTATTTTCTCAATAAGGTTTTCCATTCTGATTGCAAATTCAGCGTCTGACTTCTCCAGGGCAACTATTCTTTTTTCATGGTCCCGCAGCTGATCTCTCATATCTTCATGGGCTGCACATACCGACACTCTCATCTCCTCCCCCGATTGTTTTTGTGGTTATGATATTGTCAGAAGTAGACTGGGACGACATAACCAAACAGGCGATAATCAAGATGCCCGTAACAGAAGAATAGGGGAATTAAGCCCCTGTTTCTTCTGCAGGTTCCTCGTCAGGCAAAGCCTCCAGCAAAGCAAAGAGTCTGGCTTGTTCGTCCAGACTCTTGTTTTTTTGGAGTATCAATCCCTCTATGTTCCGGTCTGCACTTGCTATCCTAGCATCTTCGATTTCAATCCGTTTAAGTATTTCTTCTCTTGTCATACTTGCCATTTTAATTTGTCACCTCCATCAATCGTATTCCCGCGTAGTTTTTGCGGATAGCCTCAAATCGCCAAATAACCTTATTGTTACTTGTACCCCCATTCCGTTCTTTGACCTTAAAATAGTCTGCTCCGACCTCGCTTACATAGACACCATTTTCACCATAACATTCAACCCAAATCTGCCACGGAGTTAATTCTGTATCAGGCTCAATCATTTCTAGATAAATAGGGTCAAAATACACAGTAGCCTCACCATTAATAAGATTTACTTGCCCTCTATCGTAGAACAGTATTTCGGGTGCCTCAACCGCGCTCATGGCTCTAAATCCATAGTTCTCGGTTGGGTCTACGCAGTTTTTGGTGCCACCGGATACATTTAACCCACCGCTGACATCCATACCCCCATATGCGCCAACTACGAATTTATTTTCAGATGTAAATAGATATAATTTATCTTCCGCCCCTGCGCCCAATAGTCCTATATATTTTCCATCGTTATAAAACCAGATGCCTCCGCCACCACCAGAAGCGGCAATGACTAATTGTTTTGCAGCAGGATTATTGCCAAAAGCTCCATACACTTCTAAGTTCTGTGGTGGATTAAGCCTAATAAAATTTTGTGCCCCTTCCTCAGCAGTACTTATCAAACTCGAATAAATCTCCCCATCGATGATCTTGATCCCATACTTCCTAACCGCATCTTTCAACCACGAACCTACCAGCACCC
>JAKPGY010000250.1 GCA_029550685.1 Bacillota bacterium | reverse complement strand
GAGTTAATAGCCCGCGGTCCTCAAGTTATCAAGGAATACTGGAATAATCCGGAGGAAACGGCACTGGCTGTCCGGGACGGCTGGTTTTACACCGGGGATATAGTATATATGGATGAGGACGGCTTTGTCTTCATTGTTGATCGTAAGAAAGATATGATCATTTGCAGCGGGTTTAATGTGTATCCTCGCGATATTGACGAAGTTCTTTATGCCCATCCGGCTATTATGGAAGCCTGTACCATAGGAGTGCCCGATCCTAAACGGGGAGAGACAGTCAAAGTATATGTAGTAGTAAAAGAGGGGCAGACTTTGACGAAAGAAGAAGTTATTGCCCACTGCCGGGCCAATCTGGCTCCCTACAAAGTACCCACTATAGTAGAGTTCATTGATGCCCTTCCCAGAACTTCAGTAGGAAAACCCGACCGCAAAGCCCTGCGGGCCATGCATAAAGGATAAGTAAACTGTTTAAAACAACAGCAACCTCCTCATAACCGGGAGGTTGCTGTTGTTTGGGAATGGAGTGTTTACGGTGAAGACTGCCCTGAGCGGCAGGGTACTTTTTTCTTGTTTTCCTTGCTAGATCAAGGCTGAATACCTATAAAGGATAACAGCCGGTAAAATGAATGCTACCGGTTTATAACCTGTCCATAATGCAAGTTTATGAAGATATCTCCCAGCTCCTCGGCATCTTCCTGGTCGTGGGTTACCAGGATCATGGGAATCTTCCACTGCTGGTGCAGGCTGACAAGTTGCTGGCGAAGGGACAGTTTGGTTTCCCGGTCCAGGGCGCTAAAGGGCTCGTCCAAAAGCAACAACTGGGGATTGACAACCAATGCTCGGGCCAGGGCTACCCTCTGTTTCTCACCTCCGGAAAGCTGGGATGGATATCGCTTCAGCAGGTGACCCACCCCGAAGGAATCCAGCAGATCCTGGTAAAGCACCTTCTGCTTTTTAGGACTGATGCGCTGCGCCTGCAATCCAAAGCGTACATTTTCTTCTACCGTCATATGCGGAAACAGGGCATAGTTTTGGAATAAATACCCGATGCCCCGCTGGCGACTGGGCACATTAATTCTTTCCTGGGAATTGAACAGCATACGCCCGTTCAGCTCTATTTCTCCGGAATCAGGTGTGCGCAAACCGGCTATACACTCCAAAATAGTAGTTTTACCGGAACCGGAAGGCCCCCACAGGATAAGTACTTGTCCAACTTCCACCTGGTAGGTGACATCCAGGTCAAAGTGCCACAATTTCTTTTGGATAGATGCTTTTAACATGCTGCCTTCCTCCTATCCTTTACCCGTTACCGTTAACGGACATATTTTTTGTTCCAGCGATTCACCCAGAGTATGAGTAGGAAACAGAATATGGTTATGATCGCTACCAGAGTATTGGCAGTAGCTTTGTCTCCTGATTCTACAGCGAAATAGATAGCCAGGGGAATGGTCTGGGTTTGTCCGGGGATATTTCCGGCTACCATTAAGGTGGCACCGAATTCCCCTAGGGCACGGGCAAAGGTCAACACCACTCCGGAAAGTATGCCGGGCCAGGCCAGGGGCAGAGTGACCCGGAAAAAGATATATAGTTCATTGGCCCCCAAAGTACGGGCCGCTTTCTCATAACTGCTGTCAACACTGGCAAAGGCTCCCCGGCAGCTCTGGTACATAAGGGGAAAAGCTACTACACTGGCGGCCAGTACTACTGCCCACCAGGAAAAAATCAGAGTTATACCCATGTCGGCTAAATATTTCCCTACGATACCGTTGCGGCCGATGAACACCAGCAAACCGTACCCTACTACCGATGGCGGCAGCACCAGGGGAAGGGTAAAAATGGCCTCCAGTATATCTCGTCCCCTAAACTCATACAAGCCCAGTATACGGGCTAAAGGCAAGGCAAATAGGACCACTACAACCAGGCTTATAAAAGCCACCCGCAAAGAAAGCAAAACTGGAAACCAGTCATTTAAGTACCACATTTATTGCTTCTCCGTTAATTAATCTGATGGTGATTAACCTGTATTAGTCTAATGGAACGAATTGATATTTGGTGAAAATATCTTTTGCTTCCTGGCTGGATAAGAAGTCAGCGAAATCTACCGCCGCCTCCTGTTTCTGACTGGATTTGATTACCGCCATAGGATATACGATAGGTGCATGGGAATCGCCGGGGGCCGCTGCAATAATTTTTATCTTGTCTGCCTGATAGGTATCAGAGCGATATACCAGTCCGGCATCGGTATTGCCCGTTTGGACATAGGTCAGTACCTGGCGAACGTCTTTGGCCATTACCAGCTTGGGCTCGATGGAATCCCATAATCCCAGGGATATTAAGGCCTCCTGGGCATACTTTCCTGCTGGGACCGTTTCGGGTGTGCCGATAGCGATCTTTCCTACGGAGGCATCAGTTAAGCTGGTAAAACCCTGGAGAGTGCTGTCCTCCGGAGCAATCAGCACCAGCTCATTTCCCAAAAGATCCTTGCGGCTGCTGTCAACAATCAGGCCTTGTTCCTGCAGAGCATCCATTTGTTTTTTACCTGCGGAAATGAAAAGGTCGGCCGGTGCTCCTTCTTCAATTTGCTTTTGCAGGGTTCCTGACGAGGCAAAATTAAAGGTGATTTTGACATTTGTGTTCTGCTGGCTGTACAGATCAGCAATTTCCTGGGCGGCATCGGTCAGGCTGGCCGCTGCCGATACATTTAGTTCCACCGGTTCGGTGACGTCCTTGGTGTCGGTAGAGCTGCCGCATCCGATTAATGTTAATACCATAATTGACAGCATGATTAACGATAATGATCTCTTTTTCATAACAACCTTCCTCCCCCCCAATTTATTGTATTAAATATAACTTAACAAAACTTAACAAAAACAGCAATACCCTTAACACAGATTAACAAAACACAACAAAGTCACAACAGGTATTCATGATAAAATAGGGTAAGCAATACAGCGAGGAGGAATAGCCGTGGCGGATAATCATTCATTGACTCCTGAGGAAGTAGCGGAGATTCTTAAGATTAAAAAACATACGGTGTATGAACTGGTCAAGCGGGGAGAATTGCCTGCTTTTCGCATAGGTCGGAAAATCCGCATTAACCCTCAGGATGTGGAAAATTTCCGCCTGCGGCGCGGAGGTGCGGCCTTCCCTGCGCCTGCCCAGGAGAGCGGGCCAGAGACTGGAGTTATGCAGTATCAGGTAACCGGTGAACGTAAAGTGGACAAGGATATCCTGGTGATAACCGGCATGGATGTTATCCTGGACGTTTTAGCCAGACACCTGAAAACCGGGCAGCAGCCCCTTCAGGTTTACCGGGATCACCGGGAGAGCTTTGCCGGACTTCTGGCAGTATACAGTGGTCAGAGTGATGCTGCCGGCATTCATTTGTGGGATGCAGATACCAATACCTACAATGTACCTTTTGTCAGGCGGCTAATGCCGGGTATGCCTGCCGTTATTGTCCACTTGGCCAAACGAAGGCAGGGGTTTTATGTTCATTCCGGCAATCCCCGCAACATTACCAAATGGGAAGATCTGGGCCGGGCAGAAATACGATTTATTAATCGTGAACCGGGTTGCGGCACCCGGGTGTTATTGGATGAAAAGCTGCGCCAGCTGGGAATCTCCCACCAAACGGTCAATGGTTATCGTGAATATGAAACTTCCCACCTGGCCGTAGCCAGCGCGGTAGCCCGGGGGGTGGCTGACTTTGGTTTGGGAAATGAGAAAGCAGCCATGCAGGTAAGGGGAATTGATTTTGTTCCCCTGCAGACGGAAGATTATGAATTGGTAATTCGTCATGAGGATATAAACAAAGCTTCCGTGGTCAGGATGCTGGACGTGCTGAATTCTCCTGCTTTCAAAGATGAAGTGCAGGGCTTGGGCGACTATGACCTGAGTTTGACGGGTCAGATAACTGCCCGCACATAAGCTGGTGTTGACCATGCTGCCCTCCTGTTAGTCAACTTTTTCCCTGACAACCAACATTTACCTCCGGCCAATACTCCTGCATCCCGGCTAACACTCCTGCCAAGCCGTGCTTAGCGTAGACCGGCATAGAGATTGCCTGTGACTTTCGTTGGAGATCGCCACGTCGCTTCGCTCCCTCGCAATAATAATAGTGAGCGCCAGCGAACATCGGTAGTCCTTTAGGGCGATGAAAATTAAGGAATTCTTTTTTTGCGTGATGACAAAGCGCAGTCAATTATCAAAGCAATTATCACCTGTGGTGCAGACCACGATAAATGAAAACTTGAACCTGTCATCGCCCCCTTCGGGGACTACTGATGTATCCTTGCGGATACTATTAAGGCCGCGAGGCCGCGAGGCGACGTGGCGATCTGTTAACTCAAACCGTTAGTCGACCTAGAGATTGCCACGCCCCCTGCGGGGGCCTCGCAATGACACATTAGGAAGCCATTTTCACAGCAATGATACATAATAACTCCTGCAAAAACATAATGGCGATATAACCAAAGTCCTCTACCGAACTTGTCAATACACG
Source organism: Bacillota bacterium (assembly GCA_029550685.1). Classification (GTDB taxonomy): domain Bacteria; phylum Bacillota; class Syntrophomonadia; order Syntrophomonadales; family Syntrophomonadaceae; genus DTU018. The sequence goes on along the minus strand of JAKPGY010000250.1, from coordinate 28,878 downwards.
CCCGAATCTTTACGACAAAATGCATGCATTAGGGTCAATGTGGCTGAATTTAGGCAAAAACATGAGGCCAAGTAATGGGAACGAGCTCAAAGTATCCCATGATGTCAGGGTGTCTGTACCTAGGACTGCAGGGTATGCTATAATACTCCAAAACACGATCTGAGGATTGTCGAGTTTATGAAAGGAATACTGTTATCCTTTCTGCATGAATATAGCAAGAAAACAGTATCTTTGGGGGAATTGGAGAAATTAGCTGGAGGGGATACTTGTTACCAAGACTTTGCGGTGGCGATAGTTGAGTTAACTAAAAAGGGTATTCTGCAGCCAATTAAAAGCCATGGAACAAGCCTGAAAAATCCACATTTGCATAATTCCTATCGTATAGTAAAATCCAAGCTTCCTGTTAAGCACCACCAGCACCTAACGACATACCAGTTACAATTAGATCCCCATATTGACCTGAGTCCTTACTATACTCTGCCTGCTTCGGTGTGGGATAAGGACCTGCCTTATATAGAGTTGATTGATACCTACTTAAAACAACATGGTCTTCCGAACAGTCTAGCTTCGTTACCGGAACGTTCCTACCAGCTGGTGGGAAATGAAAAATGGATTGAAGAAGGCGGCGGCAAGGCTCTTTTAGAGCGTATTAACCTTTGGGAGGCCATGCAGGTGATGTCACAGCCTGACCCGATGATGTTGGCGATAAATCATAAAGCCTGGCACCAAGATATTCTACTCCATTTGGTTGTGGAGAACAAAACGCCTTTTCACGCTTTGTTGGATACTCTGCCTGATACCCGATTTCTAAGCCTGATCTATGGAGCAGGATGGAAGGTAACCGCAGATATTGTCTTGTTGGACAAGCAACTGGGAACGGTGGGCCGACCACGCCGTATTTATTATTTTGGCGACCTGGATTACGAGGGAATCAGTATATGGTATGCTTTATACACCCGTGCTGATGCTCTCCCGGCAGTACCCTTTTACCAAGCCTTCCTGAGCAAGACAGCAACTCAGGGTAAAGAATATCAACATTGTAATGATGAGGCCCTACAAGTTTTTTTGAGCTTTTTTTCTCCTGACCAACAGGAACAGATCGTAGCGGTGCTTAAATCAGGCAGTTACTATCCCCAGGAGGGGTTGAACTCAACAGAACTGGCGGATATTTGGAGGAATTCAGTGTGGACATAGATAGCACGAATATAACTTCTAGCTATCGGGAACGGGTACAGCGTTTGGCATTATTTGATCCTCTCTACCGTCTGGAGAATAAAAAGACTACAGATAAAAGCGGCCGGCCTATCGATTATTACAGTCTAGGTTTGCTAACCCTGCTGTTCTTTTTCGAAAACATGCTGGTTCGCAATCACAAGACCGGGGTGCGGGAGCTAGCCCGGTTTTTTCGGTCCATTAATCAAGGAGAACTGGATCTGGATGACAGCGGTTTTGAAAAACTGGCTCGCGATATTATTGAGGTGTTTCGCCCTCCCAGTGGTAAGAGAAACTCGCGCACCTTTTATAATTGGGATACTCGTTCTTGGGATACGGTTTATTATACGATTCTTAAAGCTGATCACTCTGAAACCCGTACTAACACTCAATATTACAGTCTGGATGAAGATGGTCTGGAGTTGGTTTTTGCTACTCGGGAATATTTCAGTGAATACCAGGTCTCAATTAACCAGCTGTTGTTGCGAAAACAATTGGAGCGCGGCCAATTCTGGGGCGCCCTGCGCCAAATAGATGAAATGCGGGTGGCGGTGGAAAGCTTGCAGGAGCGGATTACCCGCATGCGTCATGAAATTCAGCGCAATATAGCATCCGAGCAAATTTACCAGCGCTACCGGGATACAGTGGAAGATATTCACCAGCGCCTTAGCCGGGAGGACCGGGAGTTTGAAGAACTGCAGACTTTCGTCAGGGAAACTCGGGAGCGCTTGAGTTATGAGCGTCGTACCGCCAAAGATCAACAAACCTACCAGCTTATCATACGCATTGATGCTGAATTAAGCCAGGTGCATTATCAACACGGACTTTTACTGAGAGAGAGCATCGAAATGAAGACCGTTGCTTTGCAGTCTGCTCAGGAATCTCTGTATTACGCAGGAATCAACTCTTTTAATTTCCAGAAAGATATTGGGGATCGGCTCTTATCCACACCTTTGCCTTTAACATCAGCCCGTCAACTGGTTAAACCGCTGCTATTTTTAGAAAGGCATCAAACCTGGTCATTGTTGACGGTCTTTGCTCCTCAGCGGTTGGAAGGACGGCGAATTTACAGGGAAGAGGAAGGATTCCTGGAACCTTTGGATGAACAACAGCTGATACAGGAACAGCAAATACTGCGGCAGAATTACCAGTACATCGCCGAATTAATACTGGGAGCTATCCCGGAAGCAAATGGTACTACCCTGCAAGAAATAGTGCATTATTGCCGTACCAATGGCTATGAATATGTATTGGACAGCCGGCATTTCTATGAATTTTGGATATTACTGCATCAACGCTCCCCCCTGGAACTGCAGCAGCTATCTCCTGAAGAGGCGGAGGGACTGCTGGGGGGAGTGATGGAGGTTTTTAGCCGCCAGGCCAGGAGGTTGACTGTCCAGGAAAGAGAGCAGGTGCTCAAGGTTACGAACCGCTATAGTATAAAAGATATGGAATTAGTGTTGGAGGTAGATAGTAATGCTATATAACCAGGCGCAAGTAACCGCTGCTTTCAAAATATTTGCCCTGCTATCTACCCAGGGGAGAGCAGATAAGGAGGCCTTGCGGCTTTATCTGGCCGATGATAATGTACGTGGTCTGGTGGATCAGTTTGCCCAGGAAGTTGATTGTACCGTTATTGCGGCTGGGGATGAGCTTTATCTGATCCCACTAGCAGTTTCTTCTCCTTATCATGTGTCCAATGAGACCTTAAAAAGCAAGTACTTATCAGCGCGGGCCGTAAATGCTGATATCTATCTGATGTATGTGGCTATTATCGTTTTGCTGGGCGAGTTTTATGACAGCTATCAAACTACCAACCCTACCCGGGATTTTCTTCCTATGAGCGAATGGTTGAATAGCATGAATCAACGGATCTTGGCGCTCAAGGAGATTGATGAAGAGGAATTGGCCAAGGTGGAACAGGAACAGGAGTATAACTGGAAGCTGGTTATAGAAAAGTGGGAGGCTTTGGATGATTTGAAGGAAACCGCCAAATCCCAGGATGGACGCACCATCAGCCGCCTAGCCTTTCTAAACCAGGTCAAACGTTTTCTCCAGGACCAGGATCTGGTTCGGGATATTGGCGAGGATCAGCTGCAGCTAACGGAGAAAACCCACATCATCGTGCAGCGATATTATATGGAAGTGGAACATAACCGGGGTATCCTGGAATTTATGTACCAGTTGGAGCTTCCCAAGGAGAGAGAATAAATGCCGGCTATATCCAAAATTCGGGTTACTAATCTGGTTTATGAAAACGGAGCCAAGCGCTACCGGGATGAAATTTTCCGTTTCGACAGCCACAATGGAGTTCTCCTGCTGGAAAATGGAGGGGGAAAAACCGTACTGGTACAAGCTCTTTTGCAAGTGGTCCTGCCCCATACCGCTCTGGCTGAACGCAAGGCCAAGGATACCTTTAGCCTGGAAAACAGCCCGGCCCATATTGCCGTGGAATGGATTATTAATGAAAAACCGCGTCGTTATGCTCTCACAGTGGTTACATTATTCAGCAGCAAGGATGGGCTGGATTCCTACAAATATGTTTATGAGTATGAAAGCGGTGATAAAAACTCCCTAGAAGGGCTTCCCCTGGTACGCCAGGGCAGTGATGGCCGCCTGCGGCCTGCCAGTAAAGAGGAAATGTATGATTATTACCTGGCTATGAGCCGCAGCTTGATGAATGCTCATTATTTTCCCAGCATCCGTGAATACCAGCAGTATATTGAAGAAAATTTTAAGATTATCATCTCTGAATGGCGCAGTATTGCTCGCATAAACAATGCCGAAGGCGGAATTGAAGGGTTTTTTGAGGGCTGTAAAACCACCGCCCAGCTGATAGACCAGCTGCTGATTCCCATTGTGGAAGAAGCCATGGCGGGCAGCGGCAGTAAGGATTTTGTGGAAACCTTTCAAAAACAAAGAGAGCATTTTAAAAAACATCGCCAACTGCGGGAACGCATTGAGGAAAGCCAGAAGGTTAATAGCCAAATTGAACGCTATGTAAACTTTTTTACCGCTTATCATCATGCGGAACAAAAAATGGGTAATGTAAAAGGCCAGGCTAAAACCCTCTATAAACTGGCTTTAAGAGAGGAACAGCGATTGTCCCAAGCCTTGCAGCAGCATCAGGAAGACAGCCGGTTGTGCCAGGAACAGCGGCAGGAATTGGAACGGAAGTGGGCATCCTATGAGCTGGCCAAGTTGGAGCTGTCCATGAGCCAGGCCCGGCAGCTCTGGCAGCAATGCCAGGAAGAGTGGCAGGTTCAGTTGGATAACTATCGTAACCAGCACTCCCGTTTACAGAACTTGAAACTCGCCAAGCTGCGGGATGGAATCCGGGTTCAGGCAGAAGCTACCGGTTTATATCAGAAACAATTGTATGATCTCCAAGCTAACCCTGATGTACAAGCCTTGGCCAGCGAATTACAGCAAGTTGAAGCTGAGCTGCGTTACTGCTACCTGCAGGAAGAAGGCGAACTGCAAAGCCAGGAAAAGCGGATTCTGTCTAAAGTACAGCAACTCGAACAGGATATAGAGGAAATCAACAAGCGCTATGAGCAGTGCCAGGCGGAGCGCCAGAAGCTGTGCATAAAAAAAGCTCAGGCCCAAAAACAGCTGGAAATAATAGAGAAGGACATGCAGGAAATAGCCCGCAGTATATTGGACAATTACCAGCACGATGAGGTTGCCCAGGAAAAAGAACGCTGGGAGCAGCGGGCAGCATGGTTGGAAAAGGATTGCCAGGCCAGTGAAACCGAATTGCAGCAGTTAAACCAGGAAAGAACCGCCTTAATGGAGCAGTTGCCTGGGCTGCGCCAGCAGCTGCAGGGGGCCATCCGGGAAGAAGATAAACTGCAGCATCACCTCAATACCATCGAAGAACAACAGCACCAGCTGCTGCTTCGTTTGCAGGAAATGTACCCTGAGTACTCTGCCATTAACTCCTTGTATCTTCATCAGAATCGGATCAGCGAGCATCTCACCAGTCGCCTGGAAACTTTACGTGACCAAAAGGAGCGGGCTCTCATAAAAGACAGCCAGGCAGCAGCATTGTTTGCTTTGTATGAACCCAGTACCTATTATGGGGCTGATCCGCAAGTGGAGAGGTGGATAGAGGAGGTAAGTGAGCATTTCTCTTATCTGGAAGCCGGAACCTTGTTTGTGCAAAAGGCGGCTGAGCAGCGTAACCGTCAAGAGATTGACTATTTCCGGGTTTATCCTTTTTGGGCTATTACTCTGGTTTGCCTGGCCAGGGAAGCCGACCGTTTAATGAACCGCCTGGCTAAATACCAGAAGGAGATGACTCATCCTATTTTCATTGTTACCACCGAGGAGGCCCGGCAGATAATTGACCAGGTGGAAATGCCGGAAGAACTTGGTCTGGAACCTCAACGACAGGTGTTGCCCCTGGGCTGGGAAGCCAATCTGGCGCAACCTGTTTTCGAAAAGTGGAAAAAGGGGCTGCAGGAGACCGCGGAGCAACTGCGGCAAGCCCGCTTGCTGCGAGAAGCCCAGCTGCAGAATTTGGAGGCGTATTGGCGGCAACTGCAAGACTTCTGGCAAAAATTGCCTTATGAGTACTATAATGAATTGCGCGACCAGCTGCGGACCGCTCATGAAAAGGTAATACAGCTGGACCAGTCGGTTCGTGCCCAGGAAAGCCGGGAACAGGAAATAATTGCACGAACCTCCTTGTTACAGAAAAGGCTGCAGGATATAAGAGACGAGATCAACCATCTCAGCCACCGGCTGCGGGAAGCCCAGAAATACCTGCGCAAAGCCGCGGAAACAAAGAGATTGCGCATTGACATTGAACAAGATGAGCAATTGATTATAGCGAGTAACTTGGAACTAAAGCGATGGGAAAAAGAACGCAGCCGTTTGCAGGAGCAATTAGGCAATTGCCAGCAGCATCTGCACAGAGTGCAGCTGCAAATCGATAACTTGCGCAATGAGGAACTATATAAACAAGTGCAGAATTGTCAGCCCCAGCCCACTAATACCCTGCGTCCTGTACTGACTCGCCAGCGGCAAGATTTGCAGGATAACCTGCGGGACAAGCAACAGGATCGCCAGCTTCTTGAGGAGCGTTTGCATACCGCCCGCCAGACCAAGGAACAACTAGAGCTGGAATTAAGTCGCAGCATTCAGGAATGTGAATATGAAATGGATCACCAGTTAACATTTCCTCCAGGGGGTGACCAGGAAATAGACCTGCTGCTTCCGCAGGTACAGGCGGGCAAGGCTAAGCTGGATGAACTTAAAGCCCGGTTAGATAAAGCTGACAGGGATTACCGGGTAAAAGAGGATCGTTTTAAGCGTCAGGAAGAGCAATTTTCAAGTGACTATAGTGAACGGGTAATGTTTACCGAACCTTTAGGAATAGTACGACAGCAGCTGCAGCAAGAGAGCGAAGCTCTGCAGCACCAGGAGGAGTACCTGCAGGAACAGTTGCTTAGGCTGACCAAGGAAGACCATATGATAAAACAAGCCCGGAGTTCATTGGAGAATAAACATGAGCGTTATGACTTCCTGTCCGAGAAGGTTAATGAATGTGAACTGCCGGCAGCAGCCGAGCAAGAGTTTCCTTACCAACCTATGCAGGTGATCGACCAGTACGTTCAACGATTGCAAGAACAACAGGAAGAACTGAACCGGCAGATAGAATACCTGGAGAAAGAAAAGAACCGGCTTTATGTATTCTGTGAACAGCAGATAAGTGATCCGAAATTAAGACAAATGGTGATCGCTGGGCTAAGTTACCAGGAATATCAAAAGGTATGGTCCTGGAAAACCAATTTGACGGAGCGCATAGCCTATACTGTCCGTATGTACGAAGATGACATGCGCGAGCATGACCGGGAATTGCAGCAGTTTATCAATCACTTGCATGGGTACTTGATTACTCTGGCCGGGGAACTGCGCCTCATCCCGCACAAAACCCGGGTCAAAGTGGAGGAAGGCTGGAAAGAGATCTTTATTTTTGATGTGCCTTCCTGGGAGGAGAGAGAAGGCAAAGCCCGGTTGCAGTCCTATGTGGACTGGATCATTCACCAGATTGAAAGCCAGCAGTATCGAGATGAATATGGCAATGAGGATTATGCCCTCATTCATAAAGACCTGCAAAAATGGCTGCAGTCTCAGCAGTTGCTGAGGATTGTAATGAATGATACGAGTATCAAGGTAAAATGCCGTAAGGTAACTGCCGATGGTAAAGTGAGCAGCTACCCCAATAGCTGGGAGAGTTCCAACCAGTGGTCGGGAGGAGAAAAATGGAGCAAAAATATGGCGCTTTTTCTAGGCTTGCTTAACTACCTGGCTGAAAAACGCCAGGCTATTGACTCCCGTGCCCAGCGCAGCCGTACTATTATTCTCGATAATCCTTTTGGCAAGGCTTCCAGTGATCATGTGCTGGACCCGGTATTCTTCATTGCCGAGCAACTGGGATTTCAGATAATTGCCTTAACCGCTCTGGCGGAGGGTAAGTTTGTGCGAGAGTATTTCCCGGTGGTTTACAGCTGCCGCCTGCGTCCAACTAGCAGTGCGGACAAATACTTGGTCACTACCGACCAGGAAATCCGCGAAGCGTATTTTCGGGATCATGCTCCCGAATCCCTGCGCCGGCTGGGAGATACCCAGCAAATCGATTTGTTCGAATAGTTTTAATGGGACGGTAAACTAAGCGTTTTTTAATCGTCTACCCTACACTGCCTATCTTTTGGGATTGGAAGAGGTCTATCCAGTGTTTAACCTCATTCCAGTGTTTGACGGGGATGATGTTGTCAGACTGCAAGTGACGGTTATAGGGATATTCGAACATTATCACCGGCAGGAAGGGACTTATTTCACTTACCAGTTCATAATGATCTTCAATCATTACATCCACCAGGTGTTCCTGGCATATAGTCAGTTTGCTGAAAAAGTGCATATTGCTGGTAGCATTTAATATCAGCCGGTCATATTTTATATTATTGCGCGCCAGCCAAGTTATAGTTGCCTCTTCGACTTGAGGAAATTTGCTGTTGCGAGAGGTAATTAAAATTAATTCATGCTGCTTTTTTAGTTCGGCTAGTACTTCCACCGCTTGCTCCTTGGGTTTCATCTCGTAATAGATACGACCCAAGTACTTGTCGAAAAAAGCATCGGCCTCAGCTGTGGTCCATCCCAGAGCATCTTCTAAGTAATAATAGCGCAGGTCAGGAACTGTGTTCAGCCCATTTTCCCGCCCATAAATCTCGGCATAGTGCATTATCATCTCAGTGGTATGGGTGATGGTGTTGTCTATGTCAACGCCTATTATCATAGTTCGCTCCCCCCAGATTACTTTACCATTGCGATTTCTTTCTCCCTATCCATTTATCTTAGCGGCAATTGCTGCTGCTTACAAGAGCATCAATAGTTAGGCCGGCTCCTAATCCTGCCTGGTGCCGTCGATATATTTCGGTATAATCGATTCATGCCGAAGGATATAGTATTATTAAGATGTTAGAGTTTATGCAAAATATGGTAAGGGGGATACGGATGGCTGATATTAAGTTCGAAATTACCCGGTCTCTGGGGGTCTTGTCCCAGGGTTCAAAGGGTTGGCAGAAGGAAATTAATCTGGTCAGCTGGAATGAAAGGGCACCCAAGGTTGATATCCGTGACTGGGCTCCTGAACATGAAAGAATGGGTAAAGGGGTTACTTTAACCAAGGAAGAACTAATTCAGCTAAGGGATATACTGAATAAACTAGATTTGGATGAACTGCCGGTTAGCTGAGGTAATAAGGAAGGAACCAGTAAAAAAGGATGAATGTAGTTGCTGCAAAAATGTTTTCCGGATATGTCATTGCTGTGAAAATGACTTCATAATGTGTCATTGCGAGGAGCGCAGCGACGAAGCAATCTCTATGCCGCTCTGCGCTAAGCACGGCTTGGCAGTACTGTTAGACAGGATGCAGGAGTATTAGCCAGCTCGCTCCAAGACTCCTCGCCTGCAACCCACCGGCTTACTTCGGTGCGAAGCGGATCGCTCGTAATTCGGCATCTATGCACTCAGTTCTCACTGCTCGAAACATCCTGTTTCTCGCTCCGCTTCGCAGCCCTCAGTTTCGCCGTGGGTTGCAACGGCTCGTCGTAGTCACTCGCCCGGCTAATACCCTTGCTTAAGCCATGAAGTGATGTTTTCATTAATAGTGGGCTCTGTCACAGGTGACATTGCTCTAAAAGGGTTTTCAATTTGGGAGACACAAGGGGGAGGGGAATTACATGTCTTTACCGGACCGCAACAATCCCTACAATTTTGACGAGTTTTTAGAGTGGCGCAATAATGTTGATTATTATGCTGATGACCCTTTTATCCAAAAAGTGGTCAAATATTTTGCCGGCGATCAGTGGGAATTGGTTGACCGGGAAGCCCGGGCCATATCAAAGAAAGCGTCTTTTCGGTGGCGGGATATGGCTGAGATCATTGCTTGGCCGGAAAAACGACCCTATATGATGCATTACGATGGGCATAAACACCGGATTGACCGCATTGTCAGGCCTAAGGAAACGGAAATAATGGAGCGCGAGATCTTCTCTGAAGCGCTGTTCTCTGGGAAAACCTTGCCCTGGGTCAAGTTAATCAAAATGTATATCATTTATCAAAACGGGGAGGCCTGTGTGGCCTGTCCTATAACCTGTACCGAGGGCTTAGTGGAGATTTTGAAAAAGTACGCCGACACGGATGAGACCCGGCGGATTTTGCAGCACTGCCAGGAAGGCATTGATGGCGAGTTTGCCATTGGAGCGCAATATCTTTCGGAAATTCAAGGGGGTTCCGATGTACCGGCTAATGTCCTGGAAGCGGTGTATGAGAATGGTCAGTGGCGTCTTTACGGGAATAAATTCTTCTGTTCAGCTACTCATGCTGATTATGCGGTGGTGACTGCCAAACCGGCGGGTTCAGAAAAAGTAGCCTTATTTGTGGTTCCTTCCTGGATGCCAGGCAATAAGGAAAAGGAAATCCGCAATGGTTACACCATTGACCGTATAAAGTGGAAAATGGGAACCAGCGAATTGACTACTGCGGAAATAACCTTTAACGGTGCAGTGGCTTACCCATTAGGGCCACTGGATCGCGGGGTTGCCAATGTAGTAGGAATAGTATTGACTTACTCCCGCCTTACCGTAGGATTATCAGCGGCTGGTTTTATGACCCGGGCAGTGCGTGAGGCTAAAAAGTACGCAGAATTCCGGGAAGCCTTTGGCTTTACAATTGGCCAGTTTCCGCTGGTGGCCGGGCAGCTGCAGAGGATTGATAAATTAACCAAACAAACAGTGGCCGGAGCCTTCAAAGTTTATAAACAGTTTCTCCAGCTTCAGGAAGGATCAGCCGGTGAGGGAATTGAACAGCGCCAACGCGCTTTTGGGGTCCGGGAACTGATAATGCTGCAAAAAATGGCCGCATCCTGGGACTGCACTGACGTGATCCGCACGGCTATGTCCATCTTCGGCGGGCATGGAGTAATGGAGGATTTCTCGGCACTGCCCCGCTTGTACCGGGATTCGGCGGTTAATGAACTGTGGGAAGGACCGCGCAATGTTCTTCTGATGCAGGTTTATCGTGACTGCCAGAAAGCATCCAGCTGGTATGAACCCAAAGAACTGATAGCCAATTTGCTGGCAGGATACGATCCCGGGATTATAGCCGAACTGCAGCATGAATTTCAGGAGCTGCTGGCTTATCCCAGCCTGCTGCAGATGGATGAAAAAACCCTGCAGATGGCTGAACGCTGGGATAAATTCTGTCATGATCTTTTCCATGCTTACCAGCTTAATGCCCTGCGGGAGGTAAACGCAGAGTAAACAAAAGTTTGGTGAATAAACACATTACAATTATCGCCTGCGGCGCAGGCCGCGAGAAAGAAAAGTCACCATTTGAGTCATTGCTGTGAAAATAGCTTTCGCCATGTCATCGCGAGGCACGAAGTGCCGTGGCGATCTCGTTTAACATACCTGCAGGCACTATTAGAGATTGCTTCGCTGCGCTCGCAATGACAAAAAAGGTAACTTTTCATTCATCGTGGCCTGTTATTCAGGTGATAATTGCTGTGAAAATGTTTTTAACCTAAGCGTAGCGGAAGCTTTAGCTTCCGCTACGGCTCGGCAGGATTGTCAGTCAGGATGCAGGAGTATTAGCCGGCTCGCTCCGGGACTCCTCACCTGCAACCCACCGGCTTACTTCGGTGCGGATTTGCGGTATTCCCAAATTGCGGGAATATTGCGAAAAAAGGTCTTGGGTATACAAAATAGAATACATAAATCAAACACCATTTGGGGGGATATGTGTGAGTAACATTGCAATTGTTGGAGCAGGGCAAGGTGGTACCGCCATACTTAAATCAATTCAGGGCATACCATCAATAAAAGTTGTGGGGATATGTGATGTTAATAATGATGCGCCAGGGATGGTTCTGGCCCGTAATCTTGGTATTACCACTTATACCGATATACAAAAAATGGTGTCAAATCCGATGCTGGATTTGGTGATAGAAGCTACCGGTTCCCCTAAGGTTCAGGAATTAATAACCCAGTATAAAGGTGAAAATGTATACGTTATAGAATCTCATGGAGCAAATTTAATGATGACTATAGTGGAGGCCCGTGAGGATATGATTGCGGATCTTCACCAGGAAGCGGAAAATTTGGCGAAGATGTCTACAGAATTATCTCACACTATGGAAAAAGTGAGTCAGTTAGTGGACGAGGTAAGCAACTATGCCATTGAGGTAAATAAGCAAGGGGTCAGTCTTTTGAATTCAGTCAACGAGGCTGTCATTCATTTGCGAGAGACTGGTGAAGTGTTAAATATAATCAATAATACCGCCCGTCAAACTAAGCTGCTGGGATTCAATGCTGCCATCGAAGCCGCTCGCAGCGGGGAACACGGTCGTGGTTTCGCAGTGGTGGCTGATGAAGTCAAGAAGTTGGCGGAGAACAGCACCAATTCAGTAGAGCAGATATCCCAAATATTATCTAATATACATCATTCGGTGCAAGTGATAACTACAGGTGTTAATGAAGCTGCAGCTGTGATGCAGAAACAAGCTGAGTTAACCACATCGGTTTCTGAACACATCCATTCACTGGAAGCTATGTCTCAGGAGTTAAACAGCATGGCTCAACATTTGGCACAGCTGGGCTAATATAGCAGGACAAAAGGACGATTTCTAGTTTCAGGATTTCTCTGTTATAGGGAAATATGCCCTAGTATTACTTAACTGCTCAATCAACATACCGTAAACCTTGCCATAAACGTCCCCCCAACAGGACATTCGATCCTCTCATGGGTATTCTTCATATTATCTTTACTGAAAACATGGGATTAGGGCAGCGGATGGAAAAGCCGCGGGGAGTCTAATACAGAAAGGACTGGCAACATATGTTACCAGCCCTTTTACGATTTGGTATTATATTTAAGCTTTGACCGCAACCATCCGTTCGAGAACCATGTCGCGCAGTTGCCGTTTGAGCAATTTGCCCACATTGCTTTCCGGCAGTTCGTCCCAGATTTCTATAACAGTAGGCCATTTGTATTTAGCCAGCTGGGGCTTGCAGAATTCCATGAACTCCTCGGGAGTAGCGGTCTCTCCTGGTTTCAGCGATATGTAAACGCCCACATTCTCGCCCCGTTTTTCATCAGGGATGCCGATGGCCGCTACTTTATTGACCTTGGGATGCTGGTAGAAAACTTCCTCTATTTCCCGGGGATAAATGTTGTAACCGCTGGAAATAATCAGATCCTTCTTGCGATCCACCACATAGAAATAACCATCCTCATCCATGTAGACTATGTCCCCGGATTTCAGCCAGCCGTCCTCGGTAATAGCCAGGGCAGTCTCTTCGGGTTTGTTGTAGTAACCTCTGGTAACCTGGGGGCCTCTAAACCACATTTCCCCGGGTTGACCCACGGGTGCATCTTCACCGGTTTCAAGATCCACCACCCGGATTTCGGTATCTATCCAGCCAATGCCGATGCTGCCAGGTTTGCGAGGACCTCCTTTATAGGGGTTGAGATGGGTCTGGGGGGAAGTTTCCGACATGCCAAATCCTTCGCAGATCATGGCTCCGGATATCTCTTCGAAACGGTGCAGTACTTCTACCGGCAGTGAAGCTCCTCCTGAAAAAAGACCCTTAAAACAGGTGAGATCAGTTTTGGCCAGATCAGGATGCTGTAGCATTCCTATATAATGGGTGGGCACCAGGGGGGCAAAATTGGGCCGGTAAAGGCGAATAGCTTCCAGCAAAGCATCAGGTGTGGGTTTGGGTATCAAGACGTTACGCCATCCCATATAAATAGGCAGGTTCATAGCTACCTGCATTCCCAGAATGTGAAATACCGGGGTAGCAGCCAGCATGGTTCCCTCGCCGGGGACAGCATCGAATATCCAGGCAGTATACATCTGGATCATGGAACTTAAGTTGCTATGAGTTAGGATGGCTGCCTTGGGAAGGCCGGTGGTTCCACCGGTGTACTGCAAAACAGCTACATCGGTCCAATTCACTTCTACTGCCGGGGGCTGGGGTGGGTATTTGTCCAGACACCACTTAAAGTCATACACATCTTGGGCAAAAGGCATGGGTGCGGCGGGTATGGAGCCTATTTTATCTGCCGGCAGGAAATCAGCCAGTGAAGCTGATACTATCTGCTTAATTCCGGTGCGGGGGCGCAGGGCGACCATGCGTTCAGTCAGCCAATCCAAACAAACCAGTACTTTGGCACCGGAATCATTGTATTGGTATTCCAGTTCCCGATCAGTATACAAGGGGTTATTCATAACCGCAACTGCACCCAGCTGCATAATGGCATAGTAGGCCACCACCGTGTGGATGCAGTTGGGAAGCAATATGGCAACCTTGTCATCCTTTTGAACCCCAAAGTCAGTCAAACAAGTAGCGAATCTATCTACCATATCTTTGAGGTCCAAGTAATTAAGCAAGTAGCCCTGAAAAATCAGAGCGACGTTATAAGGATAGCATTTGACTGCGTTTTCAAGCATGTGAGGGATACATATTTTTTTATAATCAATGTGTGCTGGAACCTGCGGAGCATAATGTTTAAGCCATGGTTTATCCTCATATCGTATCCGTGACACTCTTGATATACACCTCCAATATTTCCCATTTGAAACAACAGGCAACGACCAAAACCAATCCCCCTCCCCATCACCTCCTGAAAAAGTATTTCCTGCTTTAATTATATCTGATTGATATAAATATTTCGTAATATGATAATTTAAATTAAATAGTAATACTGTCTATCACATATTGGCTTTGAAATCGTTGACGATTAGTAAAAACAGCGACAAGGTTTTTATGCTGTTGCCCGCACAATATGCTTGACATAATTTGGAAGCCTGCGCTAGCATGATCATTAACCTGTGAGAACCAATTGGATAAACAACAGATGCTAGGGATGACTCATGATGATCCAAGACAAAGGGGAGGGATGCTGGCAGCCAATCGCCAAAAGATGCAGGAAAGAAACTTTTCTTGCACTTTGATTTTTTACCTGCCCGTAGTAATGGCTAAGATGCAAGTTTTAATTATTTATCTTGCATCAGGGTTAAGGGGGAATTAGATGATGAGTGGCTTTATGGAGTACCAAATGTTTATTGATGGTCAATGGACCCCGGGGCTAACCGGGGATAAGATGGAAGTAATCAACCCGGCTACCCGTGAAGTGGTGGCAACGGTGCCCCGGGGAGGACGGGAAGATGTGGACCGGGCCTTGGCCTCTGCCCGTGCCAGCTTTGAATCGGGGATATGGGCAAATAAATCAGTAGAAGAAAGGGCTCAGGTTCTCATGAATGCAGCCATGCTGGTAGTGGCTAATAAAGAGCGACTGGCTTATTTGGAATCTCTGACTTCTGGAGGTACTATCCGCCGGACTACCACTGTGGATATAGCCGAGGTGGCAGGAACTCTCCTGCTGACAGCCATGATCCTCAAAGAACTGCCCCAAGTTGAGCATACCTTCTTTTCACCTCCCTGGGTGGCACCTATGCACACCTTTTGGAAACGTGAACCTGTAGGTGTGTGTGCGGGCATAACCCCCTGGAACTTTCCTCTCATTTTAGCGATGTATAAGATTGCTCCCGCTCTAGCTATGGGGAACAGCATTGTTATGAAACCAGCCAGTATTACTCCAGTTACTACCCTGGAACTGGCCAAAATTCTCACCGATGCTGGCGTACCCCCCGGAGTTATCAATGTTATAACTGGTCCGGGTTCATCTATGGGCAATTACCTGGCCGGACATCCGGAAGTGGATAAAATAGCTTTCACTGGTTCTACAGAAGTGGGCCGCCAAATCGCCCACCAGGCGGCCGACACTATCAAACGGGTTACTCTGGAATTGGGCGGCAAATCCCCCATCATTGTTCTGGATGATGCGGATATGGAAGTAGCCGCCAATATGTGTCTTTTGGGATTTTTGTTCCACTCCGGCCAGGTATGTGAATCAGGCACCCGGCTTTTTGTACCCCGGCGGCTGCAGGATGAACTAGTAGAACGCATGATCAGCAAGATCAAAAAAATGGTGATCGGCGACCAACTGGATATGGAAACTGATTTGGGACCAATAGCTAGTCAGGAGCAGCTGAACACAATTGACCGGTATGTGCATATTGGCAAAGAGGAAGGGGCCCAGTTAGCCTATGGCGGACGCCAGCTTACTGAAGGCATCTACGAAAAGGGATTTTTCTATGAACCCACTATTTTTATAAACTGCCACAACCAAATGACCCAGGTGCGGGAGGAAATTTTCGGACCGGTACAGTGCGTTATTCCCTATGATGATGTGGAAGAAGCAGTGGCTATGGCTAATGACAGCATATACGGTCTGGGCGGCGGCATTTGCAGCACCAACATCAGCCGTGCCCAGAAGCTGGCCAACCGGCTGCGTACTGGAACTGTTTGGATCAATACCTGGCATGTTTTAAGGCCGGATGCACCTTTTGGCGGATACAAGCAGAGCGGTTACGGACGGGAATGTTGCTATCATTCTTTGCTGGCCTACAGTGAGGTAAAACATATCTGCCTGGATTTGACGCCGGATGGTGATGATAAACTGATGAACCTGTTGATTGGTTCCAACCGCTAGGTCAGGTCATTTGGGAGAGGAGGTTTTATAAATGGCTACACCAAAGTATTTTTTGTGGGACTACCGCAGTATTGTGGAAGTGGGTTCCGGTTGCCGTACCTTTATTCCCCAGCGTTTTATCGACATGGGCTGTAAACGAATTGGCCTTATTACCGATGAAGGCCTGGTCAAAGCGGGTGTAGTTGATCAGGTTAAGGATATATTTATTGCTCAGGGACAGCCCAAAATTGTGGGCGTTTATGACAAGATCGAACCGGATGCAGTTATGAGGGTCATTAATGACTGCGCTTGCTGGTGCCGGGAAATGGCTGTGGACGGTTTGCTGGCAGTGGGGGGCGGCAGTGTTTTGGATTCAGTTAAGGGAGTCAAAGCCCTGCTAGGAATGGGTGAAGTAGATATCAAAGAGATCATGCCTGGCAATATCGGCCCCTATATGCGTCCGATGGGTAAGCCTCTTAATGTACCTCATATAGCAGTTCCCACCACAGCGGGAACCGGTTCAGAATCATCTCCTATAGCGGTAATATATAATGAAGAGGTTAAAGTAAAAGGCGATTTGCTGCACCCCTATCTGCCGGCTGACTATGCTTTTTTGGACCCGGATCTCACCCTGGGACTGCCGCCCAAGATGACGGCTGACACCGGCTTTGATGCTTTGTCCCATGCGGTGGAAGCTATCAGTTCGCCGGGCGCCAACTGCATGATTGATGCTTTGTCTATTCAGACTGTCAAACTGATCTGCAGGTACCTGCCGGTGGCCGTTGCCGACGGCAGGAATTTGGAAGCGCGCACCAAGATGCTGGTAGCCAGCAACATGGCTATCATGTCCTTTGCCATGTCCGGTTTGTTCTATCCCATTCACAATGTAGCTCATGCAGTAGGAGGTCAACTGCGCATACCTCATGGGGAGGCTAACGCAGTGCTGATACCCATCTTGATGGAACAGTACCCCAAACACTACCTCAATAATGCCGAAGTGCTGGCCGATGCCTTTGGGGTAAATACCGAAGGACTGACCAAGGAGGAGATGGTGGCTGCCTCTGCTCAGAAGGTGCGGGAACTGCAGCAAAAATGCGGGGTAGGATCGAAGTTTACTCAGCCCCTTGATGCAGAAAAAAAGGAACTGATGTACTGGGCCATTAAGTTCGATCCAGCCGGTCTCTTTTACCCTCTGCCCGACGAGGTTATCCGCGGCTGTATCACGGCGGCTTTTGCATAAAAATCAGGTGAAGATGCTAACTGATTTTCAAAGGATATGCGGGGTCAGTAATGGCCCCTATTTTTATGGCAAAAGAAGTTTTATCTTCAATATCCTGATCCGTTATATAATGAATATCCAGCAGTCCTTCAGAACGGTAACCGGTTTTTAGGTAATTGGATTCCGCCAGGGACTGACTCCAGCCCTTCAGCCATTGGTCCAGTTCCTGACGCTGCTGGGGAGAACCCTGTATATGAATAAGCAAGTCTATGTCGCTGCCCGGCCCTGCCGTGCCGTTGTTGGTACTGCCTATCAGGTAGACCCCTTTGACACCGTAACGTCCAAAATCTAGGTGTTCAGCAATCCGTTCAGCCATGTAGTAGCGCCACCGCCAGAAAGTATCATCCACCGGTTTTGCTGCGGAACTGGAGGATGTAGGCGGAGTAAAGACCGGCTGATTAACCGGGATATGAGTTCGCTGGGAATAAGGGCTCAAGTAGCCGATGGCTTGTTCCAGGTCGGCATTCATGGCGATATGCAAGGCACGCCCCTGGCTGACCGCTGCTACATCGATTACGCGGATTACGTCCTCCAAATCCGCGTATTCAGGTAATAACTGAGTCAGTAAACTTGGGGAACGTCTCAGGAACGTATCATTAAATATAATGCCCTGGTCGTCTGGATACAATGGCAAGTAACGGATGCCGCTTTCCACCAGATCCTGAAAGAAGTGCGTGCCAAAGGACAGCTCGGGCTGGTAATGAGAATGGCGGCGGGCAATCTCTATCAGTGCTGCGGTATTGCATATATCAGCATAGCTGACCGGAACTCCCAGACGTATGTCCCCCCGGCTTCCCCAGCGTCCCGGCCCCATTAATACAAAACCTTTGCGGGGCAACAGTGCATTGAGCAGACCTATAGCCCTGCCGGTTTTGACCAGATCGTCCCTGTTTTCCAAGCTGGCATAGCCTGCGGGATCTACATATACAATATAGGAAATATTGCCGATAGTCCCATTGCTTATCTGGCGCTGAGCCGAAAATATTATATCTTTGTTGGGAATGTCCTGGGGGATGGCTGCAGGAGTCACCTCGCCTGCGTAACCCTGGGGCCGGCACTGCAGCAGGTAAAAATGTTGGCCGTCACTGGCAAACTCTATGTCCACTGGATAACCCAACCGGGCTTCCAGGGTTTTTAGCAGCAGGTCCACCTTTTTAACAAAAGTGCTCTTATCTATTAATCCGTCGAAAGTAACTACCAGATCGTCATGCTCAAAATCAATTTCCCAGTATGAGCATTGAGCC
Source organism: Bacillota bacterium (assembly GCA_029550685.1). Classification (GTDB taxonomy): domain Bacteria; phylum Bacillota; class Syntrophomonadia; order Syntrophomonadales; family Syntrophomonadaceae; genus DTU018. The sequence goes on along the minus strand of JAKPGY010000250.1, from coordinate 10,035 downwards.
ACGAAATCCTCTTTTTTGACTCCCACCAGCTGGTGAATCGAAGGGATCTGGCTGCCATACTGGCGTAAGAAAGATTCAATCTCTATGGTCTCAAAGGTATTGCTCTCCAGATTTATAACATCCATTTTTTTCGGAGCATAGTGCTTGATTTCATCTGGCATCCTGTTTACCCTAAGTCCTGGCTGTCCTGGTGATATTAAAACCGGAAAATCATCGTTTACCCGATCCACCGCCCGGGTCCCCAGCCCCATAACCATACGAATTAAACCTTCCTCCCGGCGAATCCGGGGAGACCAGCGATATTCATTGCGGCTGAAAGCTACTCCTGCAAAAAGGGGAACATAATAGTGACCAATGCGCTTTCCTACTACCTCCTGAATCAAGATGCCCATTTCTTCCTGAAAGTCCAGAAGATTTCTTTCCGCCCGGTACTGGATAGAATCAGGACTGAAAACGGAGGCATATACTTCTACGACAGCATTCAGCAGGGCTTCCAAGCGCTGCTCCTTGCTGCCCTGGTTGGCTAGAAACAGGCTTTTATATTTACCGGAAAAAGAGGCGCCGGCTTGATCTTCCAGGAGACTGGAACTGCGAACAATGATAGGGGAAGTGCCGAAATCATCCAGTGCCAGGGCTAAACTCTTGACCAGTTCGGGAGGAAACCGGCAGTTCTTCATTCTTTGGATAATATTAGGGTAATCCATGCGGATTTGGGATAAGTCTTTATATTTTTGTTCGTTTAAGTCTTGCAGGTCATTGTAATGCAGGAACTCGGTTAATTCATCAGTGGTGATATACCAGGTACGGGGTACTTTGATATCAGCCAGCAATCTTTTTTCCTGGCTTTCCCGGCGGATGATCTGATGGGCCAGGAACAATCCTGTTCCTTTCCCGCCGATTTTGCCATGGCTGTCAACAGGATAGATCAAACGGTTGATAAGATTGAAAAAGTCATCTATATCTACATAGCGCCGGGCTGTGCCGATAAAATTCAGATTGTCAGACAAAAAGCGCTTGATGAGCGCCACCTGCAGCCAGCGCCGGGTAGGATAGGGGAGCAGGTCAGTGGACCCGGCCATAGTCTGGTAGCGTACCAAGGCTTCAATAATTTCCGCCACCGATGCATCAACCCGACCGATAGTCTTGACCAAGCCATAGGCCTTTCGTTCTTGCATCCACTTCTGCAGCCGCAAGGATATTTCTTGAGCGGTCAGGTAGCGGGAAGCAACCTGGAAAACCTTGTCACTTATGTTGATCAGATTGCCCAGAGGAACCCGGGCACTGGGATAATTATCATGGCTGTTATCCAAGGCTTTTTTCCAACCGGGGCTGTAGTCCTGCAGGAGATCATCGGCCTCTTTTACACCACTTCCTAATAAATGATTTATCATCCTGCGACATAAATGCATGAGCATATCCGGATCGGTACGTCGCAGCAGATCAACTATAACCACCCAGTCCTGAACAGTTTCCCGTTGGCCGTTTTGATTTTTAGACTGTTCCCAATCCAGGAGCACTTCCTTAATGCGCCGCTGCCAAATAGTTTGCCCGATGCGGTCAGCAATGGTACGAACCAGCTTATGCTCCTTCTCCAGGAAAAAGCCTTCCTCACTGGGAGGTACCTCCTGAGTGTAAACCACATCCAACCGGCCTACTTCTGTGTCATCTACCTTGATAGGCACACTTTCCATGAAAGGTGAAGAGCAAAAGCCGGTGGTCTGGTAACTGCGGTTGTCATATATTATTCTGGCTTCACAGAGTTCAGGATACTGCCAGCCGGCCGGAATAACCTGTACTAAAGCGGAAAATATTTCCGGCAACGACAGGCGCATATTGCTGAGGAGCTCATCTACCTGGTACAGGCAGTTGAGTTCCTTAGCTCTCTCACGCAGGGAGTGAAGATTGTTTTCCTGAGATGAATCCTGGTGATTCATAGGTATCCCTCTCAAAGTCGCTGTGAAAGCAGTTTCCAGACAAGTCATTATGAACCCCGAAAAGGGCGTGTCAATTTCTACCCACAGCCATCATCTGTGTCATTGTTGTGTAATAGCCCTCCTTGTGTCATCGCGAGGAGCGAAGCGACGTGGCGATCTGTTAATTCAAACCGTTGGTTGACATAGAGATTGCCACGCCCCTGACGGGGCTCGCAATGACACATTAGGACGCTATCTTCACAGCAAAACTATAAAGGCTTAGACCCAGCCTCTCATCTTAACTGCCTGGGCTACCCGGTTGATGGAGATAACATAAGCGGCATCCCGCATATAAAGGCTGCTGCGTTTGGCCAAATCATTTACAGCATGGAAAGCAGCTGTCATCTTAGCATCTAGTTTAGTCAAAACTTCATCTTTTTCCCAGAAGTAATTGGCATTGCTCTGCACCTGCTCAAAATAGCTGCAGGTCACCCCGCCGGCATTGGCTAAAAAGTCGGGAATCATAAAGATTCTGCGGTGTTTAAGGGCCTCATCGGCGTCAGGGGTAGTGGGGCCGTTGGCACCTTCGGCTATCATTTTTACCTGAGGGCTTATTTTATCCACATTTTCGGCAGTAATCTGGTTTTCCAGGGCGGCGGGAATCAGTATATCCACTTCCTGTTCCAGCCAGACCATGGCATCTAATACTTCATAGCCCAGGTCACGAGCTTTATCCTTAGTAATACCTCCGTAAACATCAGTTATACCCCGCAGCTCGTCCACATTGACCCCATCTTTTTTGCGGAAAGTGTAAGCTTTTTTATCCACATTGTCCCAGCAGGAAACAGCGATTACCGTGCCGCCTAATTGGGTGAACAGCTTAGCGGCATACTGAGCTACATTGCCGAATCCCTGAATGCTGGCGGTAGTATCCTTGACATTCAAACCTCGGTCTTGCAAGGCTTCTCTTACCGTATATATTACCCCATAACCAGTAGCTTCGGTGCGTCCCAAAGAGCCACCCATGCCTACCGGTTTGCCGGTGATAAAACCAGGATAGCGTCCCCCGGTAATAGTTTCGTATTCATCCAGCATCCACAGCATATGTTTGCCGCTGGTCATCACATCGGGAGCGGGAACATCGGAAAAGGGCCCCACATTTTTAACTACCTGGCGAACCCATCCACGGCACAGGCGTTCCTGTTCTTTTTCGCTGAGGTTGCGGGGATCACAGACAATGCCACCCTTGCCTCCGCCCAGGGGAATATCCACTACCGCACATTTCCAGGTCATCCACATAGCCAGAGCCCGGACCGTGTCAGCAGTTTCCTCAGGATGAAAGCGAATTCCTCCTTTAGCTGGACCGCGGGCATCGTTGTGCTGAACCCTAAATCCCCGGAATATCTTGGTGCTTCCGTCATCCATTTGCACCGGGATAAGAAAATGGTATTCCCGCAGCGGCTGGCGCAGCAGGTCCCGCGTAGCCTGGTCCAGACCAATAATATCGGCTACCCGGTCAAATTGTGCTTGAGCATTCACATAGGGATTATACACACCTTCGCTCATTAAAAAGCCTCCTCTAAAAATATAAAAAAACTGAAGTTATACAAAATTATAGTATTTTGTACACACGAACAACAAGGGATGCCGTAAGTATACAGTATTCACTGGCACCGAACTCAGTTTATCAGGAGTATGTATTTTAGCCACTCATGATACAATTTATGGTAGAAAGGAGGTTGGATCATGTGTGATACCATGGTGGCCATGAGGGAAGTAAGCCGGGACGGGCAGGTTTATTTTGCTAAAAACAGTGACCGGCAGCCCAATGAACCTCACATTATTGTCCAGGTGCCCAGACGACAATACCCTAAAGGTGCCCGGGTCCGCTGTACTTATATCGAAATTGAGCAGAGTCCTGAAACTTATGCGGTCCTGCTGTTAAAACCCTCCTGGATTTGGGGCTGCGAAATGGGCAGCAACGAATTTGGCCTTAACATCGGAAATGAAGCCGTTTTCACCCGGGAAAAATACCAGCCTACCGGATTAACGGGTATGGATCTGATTAGGCTAGCCTTGGAAAGGTGCCGTACCAGCCAGGAAGCTATGGAGCTCATCATTGGGCTGCTGCAAAGGTATGGACAGGGGGGAAACTGTGGGTATGAGAAACCCTTTACCTATCATAATTCCTTCCTGATTACTGATCCCCGGGAAGCCTGGGTTCTCGAAACTGCCGGGAAATACTGGGCCGCTGAGAAAGTGAAGGGTATCAGAGCTATATCCAATGGGCTTACCATCGGTTCCCAATATGATCGAGCCCATCCTGATCTTATAAAACATGCCCGGGAAAAGGGCTGGTGCAAAACAGAAGAGGATTTTAACTTTGCCCGCTGTTACAAGGATAAGCTGTTTACCTATTTCAGCGGTTCCGGACAGCGCTGCAGCTGCAGCCAACAGGAACTGGAGGCGCAGCAGGGTAAAATCGATACAGCCGTTATGATGCAAATATTGCGCTCCCACCATCCCGCGGTCCAGGGAAGGCAATTCCAGCAAGCCAGCCTGCAAAGTGTCTGCATGCATGGAGGGGGAATTATCGGTGACCATACTACCGGCAGTTATGTGGCCTGTTTATCGGAAAAAGCCAGTCTTTACTGGGTAACCGGAGCCTCAACTCCCTGCCTGGCTATGTTTAAACCCTTGTGGTTGGTGGAAAATAATCCGGTAGTATTTCGCGAGGACCAGCAGCAGGAAGCCACCGGTTATTGGCAACAGCGGGAGATCTTTCACCGTATGGTTATAAACGGGCAGGTAACCAACTTGGAATCCTACTATGAAAAGAGGGACCAGCTGGAAGAATCCTGGCGGGAAATCGCAGGCAAACTGGAAGCCGAGTCGGCCAGTGACAGTACCAAGATAGAGTTTATGAGCGAGGCTTGGCGGCAGGAAGCCGAGGTTATCCGTAAAGTTATCTCTGAGAACCAACACCAGCCGGTCCGCCGCCGGGGTAACCCCTATTTTCGCAGCTATTGGCGGCGCCAGACTGCTCGTTTGGGCAGTGTTCATTAAAGCTTAATCTCTGGACAAAACAGCTATGATTTTCTATCATACGGAACGGATGTGTAATGAATTAATGCGTATACTTATTGCTCCGGATTCTTTTAAAGAAAGCCTGACTGCTGTGCAGGTTGCTGAGCACATGGCCGCGGGAGTCAGGCAGGTGTATCCTGAGGCGGTAATCAGGAAGGTGCCCTTATCAGATGGAGGAGAAGGTCTGACAGAATCTCTTACCTCTGCTATGGGCGGTGTTATTAAATACTGCCCGGTTACCGATCCCTGTGGGGGAAAGGTTTCAGCTGCTTATGGAGTGGTGGAAAACCACACCGCCATAATTGAAATGGCGCAAGCTTCCGGGCTGGAATTGGTTCCCCGTGGCAAACGGAACCCCATGATCGCTACCACCTTCGGTACCGGAGAACTGATAAAGGCGGCTTTGGATCAGGGGTGTCGAACCATCATTATCGGTATCGGCGGCAGTGCTACCAATGATGGCGGAGCTGGTATGGCGCAAGCCCTAGGGGCCCGGTTATTGGACAATTCCGGCCGGGAAATCAGCTGGGGCGGCGCAGGATTGCTGCAGCTGGAGCATATTGATGTTACCGGTCTAGATCCTCGCCTGGCTGAAACCGAGGTTAGAGTGGCTTGTGATGTAACCAATCCTCTGTATGGACCCCAGGGAGCCTCCTACATATACGGGCCCCAAAAGGGTGCCAGTGCTGATATGGTGAGAACTCTCGACCGGGCTTTGCAGCATTGGGCAAAGGTAATTAAACGCGATCTGGGGATAGATGTTGCCGGTGTTCCAGGAGCGGGCGCCGCAGGAGGCCTGGGAGCCGGTCTGTTGGCCTTTGCCGGCGGAAAACTGCAGCCGGGGCTGGAACTGGTTATGGATATTTTGCATATGGAGGAAATACTGGCCAGCGGGCTTGACCTTGTTATTACCGGAGAAGGTTCTATAAATGGGCAGAGTCTATACGGCAAAGTACCGGTGGGATTGGCCCGGCGAGCTAAACAGTATGGAATACCGGTGATAGCTATAGTTGGCTCAATTGGTCCAGGTGCTGGAGCAGTATACCAGCATGGTATAGACGCCCTGGTGAGCATTGCTCCCGGCCCTATAACACTGGATGAGTCTTTGAGCCGGGCTGGTGAACTGGTAAGGGAAGCTGCCCAGACCGCTTTACGTTTGCTTAGAATTGGAAAAAATGTTTGAAGGAGGAGTAGCAAAAGTTTACCTAGTAATCAAAGGTTGGGGGAATCGTCTGGGGTGGTTATTAGTGGTTGTTATGCATAGCCTGCATGGAAAAATGGAATCTTAATTCTGAGAGGAGGGAAGAATGATCCGCAACTAGAATAAACTACCTGACGTTAAATAATCACAGGAGGGGACTTCAATGGATTCATTTTTTAGGCTGACGGAACGCGGCACATCAGTCAAAACGGAAATACTAGCCGGGTTTACGACTTTCATTACCCTGTCCTATATAATTTTTGTAAACCCAAGTATTCTTGCTGATGCCGGCATTCCAAAAGACGCAGCTATAGCTGCCACTATTCTTGCCTCCGTTTTTGCCACACTTTTAATGGCCTTCTTTGCCAATTACCCTATTGTAGTGGCACCGGGTATGGGCTTGAATGCTTTCTTTACCTATACAGTGGTTATGGGATTTGGGCTGCATTGGACAGTAGCTTTGGGAGCGGTTTTTGTTTCCGGTATCCTGTTTTTTATCCTAACGGTTACCAAAATACGTACATATATTATTGACGCAGTTCCTCCCTCACTGCGTGCCGCTATACCTGTAGGTATCGGTCTGTTTATTGCTTTTATAGGTCTGCAGAATGCGGGTATTGTAAGGGCTGATGCAGCCACCTTGCTGACCTTGGGTGACCTAACCCAGACCGGCACTCTCTTAGCCATTTTTGGACTGCTATTGGCAGGAATCTTAATGGCACGGGCGATCAAGGGAGCATTGATTATCAGTATTCTAGCTACCACCGCAGCTGGCATGGTTGTGGGTGCCATACCGCTGCCGCAAAGCTTAGGTGCCTTGGTCAGCTTTGATTTGCCCAATATAGCTCCTACCTTCGGCAAGATGGACCTCAAAGGAGCCTTGGCTTTTGGTGTGTTCAACATCATCTTTACTTTTACCATGGTGGAGCTTTTCGATAATATGGGAACTCTTATGGGCTTGCTGAGAAAGGCCAATTTAATGAAAGATGAAGGACATCCGCCTGAGCTAGGCAGAGCTTTTATCGCCGACTCCTTAGGTACCATGGCCAGTGCTGTGTTGGGTACCAGTACTGTTACATCCTATATCGAAAGTGCTTCCGGAGTGGCTGAAGGCGGAAGAACCGGTTTAACTGCTATCACCGCAGCAGTACTGTTCCTGGCGGCTCTTATTTTTGCTCCCCTCATTGGTTTGGTGCCTGGTTTTGCCACAGCCCCCGCTTTAATCATAGTTGGAGCTTTGATGCTGTCGGAGATTGTGCGTATAAACTTTCAGGACTTTACCGAAGCTTTTCCAGCTTTCCTGACCATAATCGGTATGCCACTGACCTACAGTATTGCCACCGGTCTGGGTCTGGGATTCATCGGTTATACATTGGTTAAACTGTTTACCGGCCGCTGGAAGGATATTCATTGGATGATGTACATTATCGCTTTTCTGTTTGTAATCAATTTTGTACTGCGAGCTTAAGGAGATAGTAAAGGTGGGTTCTCGTGAAAGCACTCACCTCTAGTGTCAAAAAAGCTTATAACTTTTAAGCGTTCGAGATTGCCGCGGCACTTCGTGCCTCGCAATGACACATACGATGGCTCTGGTTTATGTCATCGGCCGTTCAGGCGCTACCGATGTTCGCTATCGCTCACGGCTAATGTTGCGAGGAGCGTAGCGACGTGGCGATCTCTTTTTTGCCTTTATTGACAGTCTGAGGTGAGTTCTCGTACGAGACTCACCTTTATTGTTCCCGGGCGATGCGTTGTCCATGGCAGTACAGGTTGAAGCGTTGACCACGGGCAAATCCCACCACCGTTATACCGAGTTCTTCAGCCCGGTCTACAGCTTTATACGTAGGTGCAGACCTGGACACAATCATGGGAAAGCCGGCGCGGGCAATTTTCAGCAGGATTTCTGAGGCTATCCGGCCGCTCAGCAGCAAGCATTTGTCGTGCAGGGGAATATGCTGCAGGCAGGCATAGCCTATCACCTTGTCTACAGCGTTGTGCCTGCCAATATCCTCGAATCTAACTATGGTACCCTGGGGGCCAGCCAAAGCTGCACTATGTACCCCGCCGGTTTTCTTAAAAGTAAGAGAACTGGCATCCAGCTCGGCAATTAACTGCAGCAGGTGAGCTGGTGACCAGAGCAGGTTGTCATTGGGGGAAACTATAGGCTCTACCTGCAGTCCGCTGCCCCGGCCCATGCAGGTGTTAATCTGTCTCGGCGCGGACAGATCTACCGGCTTTGTGGTCTCCACCTCCACCCGGAGCGGATGAGGTGCTTTTACCGAGGCCAGGTCCTGGGAACTGGTGATAAATCCTTCACTAACCAAATAGCCCACCGCCAATTCCCGGGTATACTCAGGGGAACAAGCTGATGATACTAGTATCTCCCCGTTAAGAATAATCTGCAGGTGCTCTTCCACCACCAACTGGTCTTTAAAATTACTCCAGGTACCTTTTTCGAATAATTGCACATCCCGTTCTTTCAGAATAGGTAATGCTTCCATTGCCCCATCACCCCTTTTATATACAGGTTCCCTGGTATCTTGCCTTAATTATACATTCCTTTTCTGGAAAGAACATTAATGCTGTGGTTTATTAAAGCAGGGGCAGCAACGATTGTAATTGGAAATTCAGCATAGTACTATAATAATTGTTTACCGATTAAGCCCAAGCAGGAGGAAGCACTATGAAAAAGCAACAGTATGCGGTTATTGGTATAGGTCGTTTTGGCGAAAGCCTAATTCGCGAATTGGTGCGTATGGGCCATGAGGTCCTGGCTATCGATACTGATGAGGACCGGATTCAGGATATGGCAGATATAGCTACCCAAGCTGTTCAGGCTGATTCCATGGATGAAAAGGTATTAAAAGCTCTGGACATTACCAGCTTTGATGCGGTCATAGTCGCCATCGGAGGCGACATTGAGGCCAGTATATTGACCTGTCTTACCCTGAAAGAAATGGGCGTTAAAAAAACCATCGCCAAAGCGCAGAACGGCATGCATGGTAAGGTGCTTTCCAAAATCGGAGTGGACCTGGTGGTACACCCGGAACGGGATATGGCGATCAGACTGGCGCGTACTCTGGTGTCCAACAGCATTATCGAACATATTGACCTTTCGGCAGACTATGGTATATGGGAAATAGTTACTCCCCGTAGTTTGGTGGGGAAGAATCTGAAGGACAGCGGGTTGCGCCCCAAACTAGGCCTAAACATTCTGGCCATCAAAACTGGGGATGACATCGTGGTATCCCCTCTTCCGGAACATGTTATTCATGCCGGTGATATTCTGGTGGTACTGGGCCCCACCCGTTCTTTGGAAAAACTCAATGGAATGGACTAGATTATGAACAACCAAGCTATTAACCCGCCTAAAGCATTGATCGGCAGCTTTTTGCTGGTGGTTTTGGCAGGAACCCTGCTGCTGAGCCTGCCTTTTGCAGTGAAAACGGGAACCCCCGATATACTTGCCGCTTTGTTTACTTCTGCTTCCGCTACCTGTGTTACCGGTTTGGTAGTAGTTGATACCGCTTCTCACTGGACCGTTTTCGGACAAGTTGTCATACTGCTGTTGATCCAGGTGGGCGGACTGGGTTTAATGACTTTCGTCACTTATTTTTTTATTCTTATGGGACGGCGCTTAAATCTGAAACAGAAGATGGTTTTGCAATTTGCTCTCAACCGCGGTTCCATGGAGGACTTAATTAAAATAATTCGTTACTTGCTGGTGATTTCACTTCTCTTTGAAGCCGCAGGCACCCTGATATTATTTCTCCATTGGTGGCCGGAAATGGGAGCAGGGCAAGCCTTGTGGTATGCTCTGTTTCATGCGGTATC
>JAKPGY010000232.1 GCA_029550685.1 Bacillota bacterium | reverse complement strand
CCAAAATACAAACAGAGAGAGGTCAGAAAATGATCCCCCGACCTCCCCAATGTTCCTTCCCTCATAGAGGAGGGTTCTTTTTGCTATTCTCATCTGTACCCCTCCCCGCTAAAATTTAGACCCGGCTAAATGTAATGCGCGGTCTCAGCCTAATCTTTTTTGTCGTGTCAGTTTTAGGCACCGCTGGCGAAAACTGCATATATACCACTGGGCCATTGTTAGAAGCAGTATCCGGATCAACACCATTAGTATATATCGCTTCGGTAATAGTCCCAGTAAGAGCTGCTGGCCACTCAAACAAAAATTCCCGGTAAAATGCGCCTGTTTCATATGGTACTACCTGCGACAATGTGGGTGCTGTGTTAATCGCTGAATAGCAAGCAGTTATTGTTGGTAATATGTCTCCCGAACCAGTGCCAAGCCGTATATGATTTTTGTAATAACTTCCTATAAAATGATTCTTGTCAAATTCCCTGTTCGTGATGAGCGCTAATCCCTTGTTTAGAACAATAGACGATACATCCACGTCTCCTACACCTTCAACGTTAATAGTGTTGATAACGGGAGTATCGGATAATCTCTTCAGGTGGAATGTATAAATTATTGTCAAAGTATCTTCACTTGTTTTTTCGACCGCGGTAGGATTGCCCTGGTCATCCGCGAAAAGCATTCGGCAGAACACCTGAGGATTACTGCTGATGTTATCCCATGTGATACCAACCTCTGTCCAAGTCCCAATCGCATCATTTAACCCATATTCATATGTTATTCTCATTTGACGATCTGCGCCACTACCAAGCGATGACTCAATGAGCGAATAAGAGCGATTAGTTGTACGCCCGCCATAAGCTTGGAGTGCTGTATCTGTAGATACCGGGGTTGACGTACCTGTTCCGAGAATGCAGTAATCGCCAATTGTCCTAACCAGAGTTGTTTCTGATGCCATACGTCGTAATCCAACATCCGTGATGATGTTGTCAAAATCCAGTTCTTGCACGATGATGCCGCGCCGTTTTTTAATGACATGGAAATGCCCTGATACACCGAGCACTCCTACTGATATTGGATCTTTTGGCTCGATATAACGGCGCACGAGTATCTGAGGAATTCCTATCTTCATTACATACACGCTCCCTCATGCGAAAAATTCAAACGCCTGCAATGACGCTGTCATCTGACAGTCATCAGCGAAAAAATGCGGCACAGGTAACGCCAACTGCGATAGAGAGGGCGCCATATTCACCGCATCGCTAAAAATATGAGCTGCCGGAAAAACCATTTGAATGAGACTCGGGGCCATTTCCACTACATTATCATATTGATAAGCAGTTTTCACGAACTCTACAATGGTTGACGGAATCATCTGCACGCCTGCGTCATCAGGATCTACATAACCACCTTCAGGATAATCACCAAACCAGAACTCGGTTTTCTTCCATTCTAGTGCTGTGAGCGATGGCGTCATAGTAGATCCATCTCCGTCCAGGACTATGGGCAAAAGCAGTTCTGTCCATGCGGCATGCACTGATTCCGTGCCGTCAGCTGCCCGCATAGAATATGCTAGGCAAATCCGTCCGTCCGGCATGGGCATTGCCCGGACGCTGGTGATCGCCGCACCATCCTCCGGCATTATGACCGCTTCCGCAAACTCTCCTTGTTTACGACCGTATAGCACCCCATCGGCGCCGGCATAAAAATTGTAAATGGTCCCTCCCACCTGGAGCGCTTCGCAAGATCCACCGTTTCCGATTTCATCATAGATTCTGATTACATTAAAATTCTCATCATACTGCTCACGGTAGACCATGGCCTTGCCGTTAACCGTGTCTGTATACGCTACATGGGGCAAATCCGGCCATCCCGGATAATGCGATGGCTCAAATATCAGACGTGGCCGCGCGGCTCCCGGTGCCAGGATCTCCCGGACTAGACCATTGACTCTATGAGTCACGCGATCGACTGTCAGGATCTTGATATAGTCACCTTCAATAATGGTCAAATACATAACGCCGCCAATTATGGCGAGGTCTGGATCACAAGAGTTTGACCGGAAATTCTCCCCTACATAGGGAGGATCAATATCAATAACAAGATTGGCATTAGGGTTAGCAAGATATCCGTTGGCTAGTGCCTCCTTGAGTTTATCTGAAATTTCCTTCATGGTAGCACCGCCCCATCTGGTCCAATTTTCCCGAGCGTGATTAACTCAATTGTCCACCTATATTTCACGCCAGGCTGCGCTAAATATGGTTGATAACTAAACCCTTCTCCTGACCACGTTACCACCCATTCTTCGGGCGTTTCTTGCCGACTATCGCGATATACAAAAGGCTCGGGATCCTTTGTCTCGTAAAACGAATTTATAAGAGAAATGTCATTATTCGTCATCTCCACTCCGGTTATCCTTATTATTTGGCCGCCGTGGATGACGGGCGATTCTTGCACAACGATCCCGCCTAGCATTTGTTTGACCATTGTCCTCGGCCTTGGCCTGTGTGCATCAGGATTAAAATCATAATGATAGCGGAGGAATATTTCTATCTCCTCCGCTGTGCCTCTGTTGAATATGAGGGAATAATAGTCCATTTGTTATCCCTCCCGCACTGTAACCGGCTGCCACTTATTGGATTTTGCATTAGCACTCGCAATTCCGGCTGCCACGCTACTCTGGATGCGTTTTTCCAAATCACGTTCTGCCAAAAGGCTCCCTGCTGCATTAACGCTGACGTTGATATTATAAACAGGAGCAACTGCGTTTGATGATGGAACCCCGCGACCCATATATGAACTGGGCAAAGTGACCTCTTTAAAATTTGCCGTCGCAAAGTCTATATCCATTTTGGCAACGGACGCTTTTATTGAAATGCCTTTTGGGCCGCCGCCAAATAATCCACCTAATAAGCTGCCAATCATCGCCAATGGGCCGAGGAATGGCATGGCACCACTGAGCAATCCACCGCTTACTGTGCTGGCCGCTGTAGCTGCTGCCCCTTCTCCGGCATAGATTGCCTGCATGAGGCCGGCTGTATTTTGTGCATAAGCTTGTTTTCCGCCGCCGAATAGTCCGCTAAGAGAATTAAATAGACCGCCAAATATATTCCCGGCTTTGGTTGGTTCAAAATTCATGGCCTTCAAAATGCTGTCGGCAAGAGAGTCATAAAAGGCGATCTTAATTTTATCGGCCAAATAGCTAACAAACCCATCTGCAAACCCTTTGCCCCTTTCGAATCCATCGCGGATCGAATCTGAAAGAGCAAATTTATATTCCTCATATAGTTCTTCTGCCTGTCGTTTACGCTCTTCAAATATCTCTTGGGCATCTACCTCCGCTCCGGCCTCACTGATAGCATTTGCCATCTCCAGCAGCTTCTCCCTCGTTTCATCCAAGACCCCATTTTGTTCTGCCATTTCGCGCAGTTTCTCCGCGAATTCCTCCCATTCCGGTAAAGCCAATGAGGTCATTTCAGTAAGCTTCTGCTGGGCTTGGGCTAATAGGCCTGCAGCATTAGCTGCGTTTTTCTCCGCCTCTGTTACGTCTTCCCATTCTGCCGCCAATTCCCATGCTTGCTGCGCCTCGTTTTCCAGCCCCATTTCTTCCATTTTTAGGGCAAGGATTGCAAGATGGGAGAGATTGCGGTTTACAAAAGTTTCTCTTAATTGTTCTAACTGAGCCAAAAGATTTTCTTTTTCTTGCTGGTTTTCGATGGCCTTTGTATATTCCGCGATTGCTTTCTGCGCAGATTCATATTGCTGTATTAGGTTTCCCATTGATGTTTTTTGCGGATCTATTCCGTGTGTAGTTAACTCAATGAGAGCGGATCTCAATATGTTGGCCCTGATGGATACAGTTTGCAATGATACTCCGAAAAGTTTTTCTTCTTGGTTGACCTCAGCGAGCCGGTCTCGCAAACCGTTAAGATATTTTTGGGCATCGAATTTTGCAATCTCATTATTAATTTTTCCTAGTACATCTTCAAACTGCAAAGTTGTTTCGACTTCTTCTTCTTTTTCCGCCTTAGTTAGTTCTGCTACCCGTTTTTTCGCCCTGTTCAGGCCATCTTCTATCTTTCGGAACGCCTCTTCATCAAACGGATAAGGTTCTATGACGGCCAGCCCGCGTTTCCGTGCTTCCTCTGCCATCTTGACCCTTTCCTGGTAAAGTTTGCGCTCCTCTAATTGGATATTATATAATTTTTCATATAACTTCAATGATTCTTGGGCCTGCTTCAAATCAGCTTTACTAAGGTCCCTATTAAGGGCCGCGCCTTCACGACGCAATTTCTGGAATAACACAGTTAGTGAAGCCAATGTAGTGATTAATATCGCGAATGGTCCTGTTCCGGCAGCCGTAATACCTTTTATGGCAACGCCAAGTCTGGCTAATGCGGTCTTAAAATTTGCTATCATGATAATTAATCTCATAAACCCGCTAGCAAATAATGCAAGCACCCCAGTCGCCAAACCCGTTTGAGTTATAAAAGACTTTAGATCAGGGTCTATTTTATTGTACGCTTTAGCCGCATCTACTGCTTTGTTTGACATCTCCAACAAATGTGGGACTACCTCAGCAGCAATCTGCCTGCCCACCCCAGCTAGAGCTGCTTTTAAAGCAGTCAGTTGATCACCAAGGGCTTTTAAATCTTTATTAGTTTGCTCAGACATAACAAAACCGAGATCCCTGGCTTCCTGCATGAGATTGCGGATTTCATCCCCACCCATGCGGAGAAACGGGACTATATCGGCGCCAGACCGTCCGAAAAGCTGCATTGCCGCTGCAGTCATTTCTGTTTCATTCCGCATATTTTTGAAACGGTCGGCTACATCAAGCATTACATCTACCGAATTCCGCAATTGGCCATCTGATTTTGTTACTGCAATCCCGAGTTTTTCGAATGCATATCGGGCTTCCCCGGTCCCTCTCGAAGCATCGGACATGTTCCTGGACAAACGGAGAATAGCTGTTGCTATTTTTTCAAGGGACGCATGTTCTTGATCCGCCGCATAACCAAGCTCCTGTATTTCCTCCCGGGTTAAGCCTGTTTGTTTTGCCAATTTATCGGCGGCATTTGCAGCTTCAACCGTCTTCATCGTTATTGCTACCATACCGCTAATAATAGCAGTTCCAGCCGCGGCCATAATGCGACTGGTAGTTTTTAACGATGCTCCAATACCAGAAATATCTTGTGCAAGCCCACGAGCTTCTTTTTTCGTTTCAGCAAATGATTTTTTTACCTCGTTTATATCACCTACTACTGCAACTGCTAATTTCCCGATCAGGCTCATGGTTTTCACCTCTCATGACAATATGGGGAGGTCAGCGCCTGATGACCCCTCCCTCCCCATATGCCTCATGGTACGATTTGCGATCCACTCCATCATCCTGGTTCTTTGGTGATTCCCCTGTATAATGCTCTACCATAAAATCATAGTACATACACATTTGTTCTGGTGTCATGTGATCCAAAATAAATTCTGGGGTTGCCCATGCATAGTGGTGCCCCAGGTCAGCAAAAATACGCCCCAGGTCTACTGGTCCTTTTGGTCCGCCAGAGCCGCCTGGAGCCTTTCGGCGTTTTTTTCGATACGTTCTTTATATGGACGGAGAATAAATGTAAACATTTCTATCACTTGATCTGGTGTTAGATTGTCCATCAGCCAATCCCTGGTAACCCAAGGCGCAGATGGCTGGCAAACCTTTTCGAGGATGGTATACATCATTTCCTCTACTATTTCGCTCTGTTCGTCATTGGGGTTTTTGGCAAATTCAACTGACGCTTTCATGAACTCGAACATAAATTTGTCCATCTCCAGAGATGTCCTCACGGTTATCCGCGACACATCAATCCGGTGTTTCCTGCTTTTCTGTAATTTGGGAAAAAGAGTATAGAGAAGGCGGGTGAACCCATCCTTAGGCTTCGCCTTCTCTGTTAACTCGATGTACCTAGGTCGCGGGATAATGGTATCTAGGTTTAATATCTCAAGATCTGGCTGCATAGATTATGCCCCCTGTTCGTCGATAATCTCGAACAATTGATCGCCAGTAGCCCGCGTGACGTCCTTCCGGCCGGTTAGGGAGATAGGAACCACATTTAATTCGCCACTTTCATCTGCATTGAAGGTGATTGAGATCCCTTGAGTGGCCCGGGCTTTATAAACGGTAATTTGAAACTTTTTCCCTTGCGCATTGGTATTGGTCAGACGTACCACTTTGGGGTTGATCGTAAGCCGACCTCCAGAGGTCATACGGAAATGGGAAGCGGGGGTATAATCATAATCTATAGTCAATACCTGGTCCTCGTCTGTGAATGTCGCGGTTTCTAACACGATAATACCCCACTCGCCACGCTCATTTTGGGCAATAATATAGTTTATCTCTTCTGTCAACGGACCCGCTGTACTACCTAATACGCTATTAATGGTGATTTTAGAGCCATCTGCGTTTTGATTGGCGATCCGAATGAATTTGTTAAATGACCAATCACCGTTGTCTACTTGCTGTTTGGCGCCCTCGATTATTGTCCCGGGAACTAATGCAAAATCATCATAATCCCCGCGCAGGTTGGCAAGTTTCTGTAGGTCGATCTCAAGCAGATCGCCACCTACCCGGCATTGATGGTTACGGGTAGTTAATAAAACCTCGCCTGCGTTATCCGTATCCTGCCAAACTTCCTCCCATGATTCCTCGAATACAACATTTCTCATGCCACCCAAGTCCACCAGTTGATTAACCGAATCGCCTACTTCAAATTTCGCAGACCCGATCCTGAAAGATTTTGAGTTTTGAATTACAGTCTGTCCCACTACTATCACTCCTTATTCGATTTTGTGCGACGTACCATTAACCACAACCCGATCTTGGTACATCATAAAAACATCCACCGCTATTTGGTGGAGTTTAGTGTTATTTTCATAGTCACCTTGTTCATTATCAATCGTAACATTAGCGACCGGGAATTCTCCCATCATCCCTTTGTAACGCTCCAGCATATCAACCTCGATTTGCGCCATTTCCCTCGCGACCGAATATGATGGGGCGAAATTTGAAATCTGGTAACGCGGCCGCTTATATGGTACATCCCCGAGGTGCCCGGGAGATATGCGGTATATACAAATATATGGCGCTTTTGTGTTTTCTGGAGCAATGCCAACGAAAATTCTTTGGCCTACGATGTCCGAGAGTTCTGCAGATGATGATAAGTAAGTTTTTAGCGCTTTATCTATCGTCGTTTTTTCTGCCGTCATTCAATCACCTCACACATCAAACAAAACCTCCTCTATAGCATCAATTGCTATATCCAAGGCTTTGCCGTTCACGGCATCGCGGTATACCTGGGCAATTTTTTCTTGGACAACTTGCTGGTTATTATCAAGCGCCGGACGGAGAAACGGATGTGGCGGAGCTTTGCTGGTGCCATTTTCGACTAGCCGCCCATACCAACCATCATATCTCGCTCGCTTGCCAACGGTCGGACCAATAACAGCTACAACTTCTCCTGGAGTTTTTCGTTTGGCGATCTTATATTTAATTGATCGCTTGAGATTCCCGGTTTTTACAGGGCAATTCTCTTTTGCAGCTTTTGTTACTATTTTGGCTCCTTCGCGAGTAGCGAGGACCATTGCTCGTTCGAACTGTTTCTCCATTTTGTCAATGGCTTTTTCCAGGGCTTCCAGCCCTTCAATTTTCATGGTGATCATTCGACCACTTCCTTGACATTGATATAAAGCCATTGTCTCTTGCCGTC
>JAKPGY010000242.1 GCA_029550685.1 Bacillota bacterium | reverse complement strand
TACCTTATAGGTCGCGACGACAAGGAAGCCGGTGAGTTGGCTCCGGAAAGAATTATATACATTCCATCAAATTGCAGCTCTAATACTTTGCTGTCATAATCCTGGTATTTTTCCCTTAATACCGGGCACAGGTTTATCATCGGCTGCACCCGGTTTTTACTGGTAAACTCCGCGAGTGTTAAAGTTGGATACACTACCAAGGTTGGGCTTGGATCCTGAGCAATAATGTAGCCCATGATATTATTCATTGTCTCGGTGCCGCCAACCTGAGTCGATTTAACAAATACTATTTCCTCAATATCAGGATCCAGAAAGGCATCCATTACCCCTTGCAGATAAGGAGTGCGCATAGTCCTCCAGGGACCAGGCTCAGCTGATGTCTTGGCATCAAGAACGCGGTATTTATCTGCCCACTCTGAAACAGTCAGATTCTCGGGAGGCTTAAATATTTTCAGAGCCCTGGAAAGCCAATCAGGTAGCTGCTGAGGCTTTTTTCTTTTTCGGCGGCTCGTAGATACCGTCGATGCTGATTTGTTCGAGGGCATCTAAAGTCAGCTCCTGTACCATTTTTTCAATCCTTCGGGCGATCATCGGTTCAACGTACGGAGAGACTTCTACAGCAATTCTCCTGCTGTACCCCAGCATGGAGCGTTTCAGAACAACAAAAAACCGCTGCAGTTCAGCGGTAATCTCATCTTTGCTTATGTACTCTCCTTTGATGATGGCGTTTTTGAATTCAGCTTCTTCAGCTTTCAGCTTTTTCAGCTCTGCCTCCCATTTCAATTTTTTAGCTTCGTCACTTCCCTCTGACATATATTTATCTCTATAATAGTTCCTTACACAGACTGGTATGTTGTACTTCCCGTCATCCTCTCGTTTAAACACTATTCCTTCATTGGCAATCTGATTAACCCGACGTTCTGAAATGCCCAATATTTCGGCTAATGTCTTAGTTGTACCAATCACCAATATACCCCCATACCCTAACCCTAATTAGCAGGAAGCAAAGGAAATTTTCTGCAAACTGGGTCATTCGTCGGGGCTCGAAGCACCCGCACCGCCCCCTCCCCTTCGGAAGGACCCGCAAAAAGCCCGTTATATCTAGGTTTGTGGGCACTCGTTGTTATTCTCTACCCTTAATATGAGTTATCCATATCTTATAATTGTGTGTAACCTATATGACCTGGTTTGAGTCCAGATATTAAGCCATTTAATTAACAATGAAAAAAACAGTTCCACACTAACTAAATATGGATAACTCAGCTTAGAAGATTTTGAACTTTTTAATGGCCTCGTTGATGGCCTGCTGCTCGATACCTATATATCGAAGTGTGGTCGATTGATCAGAGTGATTAAAGATTTTCATCAAAGTCACGACATCTTTTGTCTGCATATAAAAGTGATACCCAAATGTCTTCCGCATGGTGTGAGTTCCCATCGATTCCACATTGAATTTTTTAGCTGCATCTCTTAGTATCTTATATGCCATGGAGCGGGTTATGGGCTTATTAAAGCCCTGCCTGGATTTTATTAGATAATCATTAAGATCCTTATCCTCACAGTATTCAGCCAGAGCTTTCTTTAATATAGGGTTAATTTCAAAAATTCTCTGTTTCCCAGTCTTCATTTCACGCAGTATTATATGCTGCTTATTTTTAACATCCCGGACCTTTAATTTTAAGATATCAGAGATGCGCAAACCTGAATAAATACCCATCATCCACATAATGTAATCTCGCTCGTTCTTAAACTTCAAATACTCAGCTATATCTTCAACCTTATCAGGATCCCTGATGGGTTCAACGAAATTCATCTCATCACCCCAAAACAAAAAGCCCCGGTCACCCGAGGCTATCTGATGATAATAGTATATATGGAGATAGGAGGCTGTGATTCCCTACTTATTCCCTTTTTATTCCCTATCTATTCCCGTTTTATTCCTAATGATTAGTTGCTTTACGTTTCCAGAGCTCCTCCTCTGCGAACAGGCCCAGGACCTCACGGGCTTCATCATCATCCAGGTACCCAAAGCACCAGGCCAGAACTTTAACTATATTACGACGTTCATTGAAGTAAGTATTTTTATCAAGCACGAGCTGCTGGCATATCTGCTGCCACGGTAATCTTTTGAAGTAGGCCAGGTTAACCAGCTGCTGTTGATCAGGATCCAGCATAATGTCTATACTGGTCTCAACTATCTCTTTCCACCGCTGCAGGTTTTCTATCTTCCGCCGGTATTTTGTTTCAAGTTCAGTCTGCCTCATCATCAGGTGATTAACATCCTTTTCAACCGGGGAGGAAACGGAATAGCTGCTGCCTTCTTTCAAGCCGTAAGCGCTTACCATGCCGGATGGGGTATCAGCAAAGTTAAACCTATCAGCACTGAGCATGTTTTTTGCATCTTCTATTATTGCCTGGTGGCTTCGAATTCTAATTTCAAACGAAGGATAGTTATACAGCATGCTTTCGGTTTTCTGGTACCACTTCTCTCTCTTTCGACTCACTTAGCTTCCTCCCCTCCTTGAAAAGCTATTTGTC
>JAKPGY010000223.1 GCA_029550685.1 Bacillota bacterium | reverse complement strand
AACATTTTCCAGCGATGGAGCTCCTTCTACATTGGCAATATAAGCATTCAAGCCTGATTCGTCTATAAAGCTCTGCAGACAGTAATAACAGGCATTGCTGAAATGATCGGTCCCATGTCCCATGAGGATGCATGCTGTCTTGTCATCCCTTAAGGTAAGCTGTGCTTTTAAGGCCTCCACCACCGCCGGATAATCTTTGTTATTGTAAAGAAGAGGCTCTCCAAGCAACAAGCTTTTAAAAGTCCTCCTTCTCGTAAACTCCATAACAACATCTTTAACCTTATGGTACTCATATCCTGGGAGTATGTGTAAAGGTTGAACTATAACATGGGTAAACCCTTCGTTTTTCAACCTTTCAAGTGCTTTTTGAGGATTATCGATGATAACCTTATCCCTTTTTGCCAGCTTTTTGATAATAAAATTTGAGGTAAACGCCCGGCAAAGTTCAAAACCTGGTAAAGCTTCATGGATTCTATTCTCGGTAGCCTCGATGCAACTATTCAACGTATCAAGGTGACTGGTTCCGAAGCTTACAACAAGAACAGCATTTTTCTCCAATTAAATACACCCTTCCCTTTCTAATTAATTTTTTGTACTGCCAACGCTTCACTATTCGGCAAAAATGGTTGATTCAAAGCAGAAACAACTTATATTTAAACAAACCAGCGGATTTTTGACGATACCCCTTCGGCCATTTCAAAGCCTAAGAGCAGGGCATAAAATGCTTCCTGCTGATATTTCTCAAAGCTGCTCCTCTATAGTCCCCTCCAGTTCCAGGTAGGCCTCACGCAGTTTTCCCAATTCTTCTTCAGTGGCCTCCCAATAACCCCGCTTGTAAGCTTCGAACAGCCTGCTGATAATTTCGGCAGTAGCCTGGCAGTTATTTTCTTCCAAGCGCTTTCTCATCTTTTCATCAAAGATATAGCGCTCGGCAATATCGCTCCAGATCCAGTTATCCACCTGGTTGGTAGTAGCCGCTAACCCCACCATGTTTTCCACGCGGTCAGCTATATGCTGCGCTCCGTGGTAGTCATGATTCAGCAAGCCGCCTATCCATTTCGGGTTGAGGAGGCGTGTTCTTGCTCCCCTGCGAATAGCTGCTCCCACATCTTCAGTGATGACCACCTCCTGGGTGGTATCACTGAACAGCATTTCCGGCTTCTTTCCGCCGGCAACCTCA
>JAKPGY010000196.1 GCA_029550685.1 Bacillota bacterium | reverse complement strand
TGCCTGCGGCACCAGTGAGGAGACCATTAACCTTACCGGGCTTAGCGCGGGCGGCCATGATATCTACATAATAGTCAAGGATGAGGCCGGGAACGTCAGTGATGCATTAAGAATACCTATACCCGCCCTGTTATCAGGAGTACCGGTATTATCGGCTACCCCGGGCAACAGCCGGGTGAATCTCAGCTGGACTCCGGTAGAAGGCTCAGTATCCTACTCGGTGTACCAGAGTACTGTTTCAGGGGTCTATGGAGACGCTCTTGCTAGTGTGGCGGGCACAGTCTATGAGTATGAGGTCATAAATCTAACCAATGGCACTACCTATTATTTCAAGGTAAACGCAGTCGATGCCTACGGGATCAGCACCAGTTCCAACGAAGAACAGGCCACACCCCGCGGCGGTTCCAGTTCCAGCGGTGGAAGCAGCGGATCTACTGCAACATCATATGTGACTTCCACCACAGGTTCAGCGTCCATTTTCCCTGCTGCTGGCGGAAAGGTTGGACTGAACGATGACGCTGTCGTTGAAATACCTGGCAATGCTCTCAGGGGGAGCACTGCTCTGACGGTAAAGGTGGAAAGGGTTGAAAATCCCCCGGCCATTCCTTCCGGGTTCAGAATTGGCAGTGATGTCTATAGTATCACGGTTAACGGGGCCTCCAGCTACAGCTTCGGTAAACCCGTAACCCTTACCTTTAAGTTTGATCCCGCTGATTTCCAGGATGGAGAAATCCCGGCTATTTATTACTATGATGAACTATCTGCCTCCTGGGTAAAGAGCGGGGGAACGGTATCCGGCTCCTATATAAGCGTAACTATGGATCATTTCACCAAATATGTAGTGATGGCGAAAAAGGTAACTACCGAGCCGCCGACTCAACTACCTGAGGCTGAACATCGCACCAGCTTTACCGACCTGGACAGCCACTGGGCGCAAGATACGGTAGAAAAACTCGCCGGCCTGGGGGTTATCGGAGGTTATCCGGACGGCAGTTTTAGGCCGGATGCCAATATCACCCGGGCTGAATTCACCACCATACTGGTCAAGGCTTTGAACCTGCAAGCAACTGGCAGCGTCAGTAGTTTTAGCGATACCGTTGGCCACTGGGCTCAAAGCAGCATTGCCACTGCAGCAGCTTTGGGGATAGTGGGCGGCTATTCAGACAACAGCTTCAAACCTGATCAGCCTATCACCAGGGAAGAGATGGCGGTTATAGCCACAAAATCCTTGAAGCTGGCAGAGGTTTCTGGTGAGACCGGATTTGTCGACAACAGCCTGATTTCTTCCTGGGCCAAGGGAAGTGTTCGGTCAGCAGTAAACGCTGGAATAATGAATGGTTACCCGGACAATAGTTTTAACCCCCAGGGCAATACCACCAGAGCGGAAGCTGCTACGGTGATATGGAACATCATGATATGACTCCCGGTGAGTTTTAAGTATATTGACATTTGTTTGGAACTATAAGGCCTCGAGTACGCGCTCGAGGCCTCAGAGTGTCAAAAAAGTATATTAGCGGTTTTGCGTTCGAGATTGCCACGGCACTTCGTGCCTCGCAACAATATTCGCGAGCATCAGTGAGCATCAGTAGTACCCGTAGGGTGCAATGACCCATGTGATGGCTTTCGGTTCATGTCATTGCGAGGAGCGTTAGCGACGCGGCAATCTCTGTCATGACCTTGGTCGACAGTGTAGTACCCGCGCAGGGTGCGCGGGCACTATATACTATTTCTTGCGAACCGGAATCCAAACTTCACTGTAGGCATAGTCTGGTCTGTGTTCATCCATTTTGGTAAAAGAAAAAACAAGAGCATTGATTACTTCGTAATCAGAAGAAGGAAGCCATTCTGCATATATCTTAGCCATGGTTTGCTGCAACGTAGAAGGAAAGGGCCCTTCATTAGGAAATACTGCCCACGTATGCGCTTCCACCGGCACCTTTTCCAACCGATCGCTTACCTGGTTTTCAGTGGTCAGGACACCTATCAGGTGAGTTAAATAGCCTTCTTCTTTTAGAAAATTAGCATCCGCATCATAAGACGCGTTGACAACTTCGTAAGGCTCTATATTTTGCAGGGCATGCATCTCTTTTCTTTGTTCTTCCGTTATGCTTTCTGCCAGCTTGACAATCTCTTGATTCACGCCTTCAAATTGCATAGGAACACGTTTACTAACACCGACCAGGTTAAAGGCTGGTTTGTCTTCAATTCTATACTCCATAATATTTCCTCCTTTGACGGCTATTATAAATGACAGTTTGGGAAATGATTTACTTAGGCCTTTTTTTATTACGTCTGAGGGTAAAAACCCACTCCATTTCTTAAATGCCCGGGTAAAGCCATCTATTGACTGGTAGCCATACTTAAAAGCAACATCGGTTACCTTTTCTCCATTTAATAGATCCTTATTGGCCTCCGACAATCTCCTGTTTTTGATGTATTCACTAAGGGTCATTCCTGAAAGATAGTAAAACACTTGCCTGAAATGATAGCCAGAAACCCCAGCATGTTCAGCAATCATATCCGGAGACAAGTCATCATCGGTTAAATGATCTTCAATGTAATCCATCGCATGATTTAGTTCATTTAGCACTATGTCCCCTCCTTTATGTCTACATCATACCAGGGCTGCTTTTCATAATGCTCGACTTCTTTAACATCAAAAATATCGAATGCTTAAATGGTGAAAACGATAGGTACTTCTAAAGGAGTGTTTTAAGAGCAGGATGGCTGCTGCTCTGCAGCAACTTGCAGCTAATCATAATCAGCCAGGAGATCCGGGGTATGTATCTTTTTTCATATCTCACCTATAATGCTGTCTATAATACTTAAAATATCCGAAGGTTTGTTAGCTATATAATTTGGCTGCGCCTTTTCCAGGATTTCCAGAGGGTCAAATCCCCAGGTAACTGCTATCACCTGGATATGGTTGGCCTGGCAGGCCATGATATCCCGGTGCTCATCTCCCACATAAATCAGTTCCCGGCGTTTAAGGTTCAGTTTTTTAATTAGACTGCCAATGGTTCGTTCTTTGCCAAACAAATTCTTGGCACAGTAAATGTAGTCAAACACGTCCAACCCATTCTCAGTCAAAAATTTGCGGATATTTTGATTCGAGTTGGAGGAAATAATACTTAGGGTCAAGCCACGCTCTTTGAGAGCCATTATTACTTCCCGCATACCATCAAATATTTTAATAGAACTCAGGCTTTTCCCATAACTTCTGGCTAATTCCAGAGCTATCCGGGGTAGGTGGTGAGGAGAAACATTTAGGGCCTTAAAACGTTCAGGCATAGACATTCTGCGCAGCTTTTCAAGATCCTCACTCTTAATGGGCCGGTAATGATACTTTTCAGCGGCTTGGTTGATTAATCGGACAGCTACATCCATAGAATCGACTATGGTTCCGTCAAAGTCAAAAATCACATGCCGGATATGATTAGCCTGTACAATTCTCAAACTTTATGTCACCTTTCTCTAATCGAGTTCTTGGATATAGGTGTCAGCACCTTAATCAACCCGCTCAGATAATTCCTGAAATAACTGGTTGGTAGATTCCGGATTACCGGCATTGATGATAATCGGTTTTTGATCTGAATTGAAGGTGATATGGATAAAAGGAGGCTTACCATTGCGCAAAAACAGCAAAACAGAACCGCCATCCTCCAGTTTAAAATGTCCTTTGTTAATAGGTCCCAAACTAATACCGTTGGTTCGCAGACTTATTTCCGGCAGTTCTTCTAACAGCTGTACCTGATCTATATCAGCATACTTGAAACTAGTGCCATAGGCACCGCTGATGGTTACTTGTTCTTCTTCCATCTCTATATTAGCAGGGATAGCATTCCAGGTAACTACAACAGCCACCACCACTACTATCACTAAAGTCAGCCATAGGCTGCGGCGCCTTTGCGGGGAAGGGGGCCCGGGAGGATTGAATTGTCTGGCCCTAATTAGCATAACCACTATTACAACAACAAAAACTAGCCAGGATATATCCTGAGCATAGGGCACCCCTACTTTCTTCAATAGGAATCCGGCTAGAATTATAGCTGCTAACCCATACATGTAGTTGCCTACGAACTTGCCAATTCCTTTTTCTTTCATATAAGCTCGTTCTTCTGGGGAAGAAGTATTGTATCCGGCAATCAGCATTTCCCCGCCGAAAAACCGTATTATAGTAGCCAGCACCACCAGGAGCAGGACGATGAGAGAAACAATATAAACTTCCATATAATTCCTCCTAAATTAAATCTACTGGTAAACCATTACGTAAATGCAGTGGGTGCCAAATTAAAATCTACTTCCGGTTCACCCGGGCAGTATCATCAGGTCCGAATTAAGGACGTTTGGCAAAGCGCCTATACCTGCTGCCACCTTGGTCGGGAAAAGTTTACCATTCCTTCCGCAATCTAGTGCCCGGATATGTTTCCATGGTACTCCATTTTGCTGATCCTGCCAACCAACTCATCCTGCAATAAAACAAGGCGCCAGATGGCGCCTGCCCGCAATTATCGTCTCAATGCTATCTATACTATTGGGGATTGTACATTCCGTGACTTTGCATATAGTTGAAAAGACCTTCTCCGTGCTGCTGCTCTTCTTTCTGAATATGGTTTAAAGTCTGCCGCACATTGGAATCGGTGAATTCAAAAATAGCCGTATTATAAGCAGAAGAAACATACTTTTCCGTCATAAGCATGTCGTTTAACAGACTGGCATCACTTTGATTTGCCATAGCACCCTGCATATTGGTGGCTGATTGAGCTGCACTGGCCGCATTTTGCTGTTGAACAGCTGACTGCTGTTGTCCTTGGTTTAGGTTAGGCACCTGTCCGCTCAGGATCTGATTAATGGTATCATAGTGCTTTTGCTCCTGAGCAGCGTAAGCCTGGAACAGCTGCTTTAACTGGGGAGATTGGGCTTGATTGGCATAATTAGTATACTTTTCGATACAGATTTGCTCGTGTTTCTTTTGGTCTTCCAACAGAGTTCTTTCTTTTTGCGTTAGTTGAATCATATAAACACCTCCATTCCCTATTGTGGGAAAAGACGGCGTTTTTATGCATACCTCTATAATAACTATTCTATTAGGATATCCAGATGAAATAACCGCCTACCATAAGCAGCATTACCCCGGCCAGCTTGTTCATCAAACCACTCCAACGGGCAAAGGCATCCATGTGAGTAATTAAGCCGGTGAAGGTTCCAATAACTACAATAGGCACTCCCCGGCCTAAAGCATAAATAAATAATAAGACCGCTCCGTATAGCCACTGGCCATTGGCCAGGGCTAAGGATAGAATAGCCAGCATGATGGGGGTTCCACATTGTGAGCCCGCCAAACCCATAACCATTCCCAGCAGATAACTGCCCCAGTAGCCCTTGCGGTTACCCACTCGATCAGTCAGGCCGTAGCCAAAACTGAAATTCAAAGGGATCAACCCCAGAAGATTAAAACCGATTACAATGCAAACACCAGCCACAAAAAAGTAAATAAATTTCTGGCTGGTGCCAAATATGCCTCCGATACTAGCTATTATTAACCCCAACAGCATAAAGGTGGTAGCTGTTCCCAGGGTAAAAAACGAAGAAAGAACAAAACCTTTTCTACGCCCGGCTTGCGAGCCGCTGACATGAGCAATGATAACCGGAACCATGCTGACATTACAGGGAGTAATGCTGGTCACAATGCCAGCTAAGAACACCAACCCGTAACCCAGCAGAGAAAATGACCGGATTAGTTCCGGTCCCACCTGATTAATCCATTGCTCCAAAGGCTTCCCCCTCCAAACAGGCTGCCTTAATTCTTTATTTTTTTGTCGTCCATATCTCTCTGTAAGTTGCCCAGACGGATATAGTCTTCTTCAAAGTCCTTCATTTCCTGCATTGGCTGGTACAAAAATTGCCTGAACTCATTCAACAGCGCTTCAGCTTTGTCGTAATCCACCCGGCATATCCGGCGTTGACCTTCCCTTCTCTCGCATACCAATCCGGTCTGCTTAAGTATCTTAAGGTGCTGCGAAATACGAGGCTGACTTATACGCATAATTTGTTCCAGTTCACAGACACACAATTCCTTTTCGCTTAACAATTTTATGATACGTAGTCTAGTAGGCTCACCCAGGGCTTTAAAGTATTCTGCAAACATAGTGTCACTCCTGATAAAAAACTTGTTTAAATTATAAAGCTCATTATTGTACTGTTCAAATGGCTTATACTTCCCTATTCTAAGGTCCTGTGCAAATCCATTCCCTAATCCAGTCCAAATTACAATATTAACTCACCCTGTTAACACCTGACGATCTTTAGCAAACGTTTACGGCGATAATTATGCCACATCTTACGTGATTAATTCAAATTAAACCTTTCTGAAAATGCAGGAATAAAAAAGCTGCAGGCAGAGTATATTATTAGTTAGGCCTTAACTGCTGAAAGAGGTACAATAACCCAGTCTTTCCAAGCGAAAACAAGCTTGAAAAAGTCCATTTGTCGCTTGAAATGACCTTATGAAATATGTATAATACTATCTGCGGGCGGGTGTAGTTCAATGGTAGAACGTCAGCCTTCCAAGCTGATCGCGTGAGTTCGATTCTCATCACCCGCTCCATTTTTTGTCCCTGTAGCTCAGCTGGATAGAGCAACGGCCTTCTAAGCCGTGGGTCGGGGGTTCGAATCCCTCCGGGGACGCCACTGATTAAACGGCCGCAGGGATGCGGTTTCTTTCATTTATAACAGGCGGAAATCTTTACTTTTAACCGCTTTCGTGCTAAGATATTTTTCCGTAGGGCTTGGATACTCTCCAGCCTTGCAAACCAGAATTGGCGGGGAAGCTGTAGATCGAATCTTGTGGTGGATGTAGCTCAGCTGGTTAGAGTACCAGATTGTGGCTCTGGGGGTCGTGGGTTCGAATCCCATCATCCACCCCATTCAAATTACTTGACAGGCTGAGAAAAAGCCTTGTATACTCTTTACCGTTGGGGTGTAGCCAAGCGGTAAGGCAACGGACTTTGACTCCGTCATGCGTTGGTTCGAATCCAGCCACCCCAGCCATATTAGTGGGTCATTAGCTCAGTTGGCAGAGCACCTGACTTTTAATCAGGGTGTCCCGCGTTCGAGTCGCGGATGACCCACCATCTTGAAAATAAGCACCCTCCGATGTTCGGAGGGTTTTTTGTTAGCATCTAATTTACCTTATTGTGCCAATTGCTAGCAAAATTTTCAACATTTCATTTCTTCCCTGTCATCCCAAAAGTCTTACCAGAAACAAAAAGCCGGGGACTATGCCTGGCTCCTGCCAGGCTATAAGAGTCTAAGTCTCAGCTAATGATTCATTTTATCTTTCTCCACAAGGTGGATTATATTGGGTCCTCAGTTCCTGCTCTATTTTTATTCTTCCCGACTGAGGAATATGTGGTGTGTAATATGCCGCATATACTATATCTCCTTGTTGGTTCAGAGCCCAACATGAGCTCCTATCTGTTACTGCCACTCTAACCTGACCAAAAGCTGACAAAATTGCCTGTCCAAGAATTGCTGGATATAATGACCATAGATTATTTCAAAGAAAGGAAAAGACGTCCTTGTTTAATGTGCTGCTGGGTCAAAGAAGCACCAAGG
>JAKPGY010000187.1 GCA_029550685.1 Bacillota bacterium | reverse complement strand
TTTCCAGAAGGTCTTGACCCTTATAACCTACAAAAACAAAAACTACTGGTGGGAAATACGCCACCAGTATAATAAGAAAAATTATAAATAATTACGCTGGGCAAAAACATCCCATCGTTGAGGAAGAGAAAGTATCTTCCTTAGTATAAAGGGGCGATGCCCCTTTATGATCCCCAAGAAAGGACAAAAAGAAAAAACAAAAACATGGATGCCCACCTCCTCGTCACCCCGGCAATCTTTAAGCCGCTTTTAGCCTGCCCCTGAATGCTTCTATCAGGGGTCCACAGTATTTAAAAGCATGGATTCCCGATTAAAGATTTCGGGAATGACGGCGGGGGTGGATTCCCACCTAAATTTCAGGCATGACGACTGGGGGAGGTGGGAAAAGAAAATACATGATCTAATGTACTTCGGTTGCCATCCTACCCCGAACTATTATCTCTTCTAATTCTTTTCTCGAAATCTGCTCCTTAGGGAAATCACCAATTTTCTCCCCCCGGTCTAAAATCACAAACCGGTCGGCAATCGGGTATACATGAAGCGTAAGGTGAGATATGAGAATAACCGAACGCCCTAATTTTTTTACTCCCTCAATATATTTGAGAACTCTTTCTGTCTCTTTTAAGGAAAGCGCAGCAGTGGGCTCATCCAGAACAAGAAGTTCACCACCAAAATGCACAGCTCTACCAATCACTACCGCTTGCCTCTGTCCCCCGGATAAAGTGCCTATCGGTCTATCCACCGAATCTAACTCTATACCTAATTTGCTGAGTGTTTCCTGCGTTATACGCCGCATCTGTCTTTTGTCTAACAGCTTGACAAAAAACAGGTCCTTAACGAGTTCACGTCCCAGAAAGAAATTCTCCCATACCGAAATCTCGTCTATAGTTGCTCCGCTTTGATGCACAGGTTCAATTCCCAGAGCATGAGCATCGGCGGGTGATGAGAATTTTACTCTCTGACCCCGGTAATAAATCTCACCTCTGTCTGGCTGGTATATCCCGGTGAGAATCTTTACCAGAGTGCTTTTCCCGGCTCCGTTGTCACCCACCAACCCCACAACTTCGTTTTCATAAACTGTAAAATCTACCCCTCGCAAAGCCTGAACATTTCCGAAGGATTTATGGATATCCTTCATTTCAACATGCGGGGTTTTTTCCTTCACCATCTCTCCTCCCCTCTCTCATCCCCGGCGATAGGGCATACCTATTTCTTTAGAAAGCTGCTGTCTTCTGGGAAAAGCAACGAGTACAGCTAACACAGCCAGATAGGGTAGCATCAAGAAAAGATAGCTTCCACCTCTCAACATCAAAGGTGCAGCCCAGGGAATGTTCTGCAACCACAACCCTACAGCACTGAGCAAGCCAAAAAGGTAAGCTGCTTCCAGGGTCAGAATGGGGTCTAATCCCCCAAACACCACACAGGCCAGAGCTATAAAACCTCGCCCCTGGATAAGACTGGAAGCAGACAACCCCAGCCAATCGAGGGACATATAAACCCCACCCAGGCCAGCCAGCACTCCGCCAATAACACAAGCCCCGGTGCGAAGCTTATAGACATCTATTCCAGAAACATCTGTAACAAAAGGATTGTATCCGGCAGCTTTCAACCGGAGGCCAAAACGAGTATTTTCTAATATAAAGTGTACTACCACGGTTATTCCTAAAGTTACAATAATCATCCAGCTCACTGAATACCCCGAGATGGTAATCTTAGGAATCCTGATTTTATAACTACTGAGCAAATGAAAACCGGGAGACCCCCACGCTACCAGCAAGAAATAGGCCACCAGGCCTAAGGCGAGCATGTTAATCCCTACACCGGCAACTACCTGGTTCCCTGCCCCATAAGTAGCAATAAGAGCAAACACACAGGAAACTAATGCACCCACTGATAACCCGGCCAACAGTCCCCCCAACCAGCTCCCGCTTAATTCGGCCGCATACACAGCACCAAATGATGCTAAAAGCATTATCCCTTCAACTCCTATATTGAAAAGCCCTCCTCTTTCAGTGAGAACTTCACCCACCGCAGCCAAAGCAATCGGAACCATAGCGTTAAGTCCCAATATGAACAGATGAACAGAATCTGCGATACCCACTATAAGTCCGGCAACAGCGAGAATGGCGATAATGACCAGACCTATTACCAGCCGTTCTTTACCTGCAGTGACAGCTGCCTTGCCCTCCCTCAAGCTATCACCTTCTTTCGTCGCCAGCGCAAAAACATCCTCGATAGCTCCGGGAGAGCCAGGATTAAAACTATAACACCGGCTATTACATCGGTTATCTCTGGTGCAACACCCAGGAACATCTGCATATAGCTGCGTGAACTCAAGACACCCCCGAAGAAAATTGCTGCGAAAATAACCCCTACAGGATGGTTAACACCAATGGCTGCAACACAAATTCCATTAAATCCATAACCAACCAACGTACCTAATTTCTCAGAAATGCTCCAGAGCGGTGGAAGACCAGCAGTTAAGGCATAACCAGCCAGACCAGCTGCTGCCCCGCCGATACCAAAGGCAAAAACTGTGGACCGGGGAACATTTATCCCACAATTTCTGGCAACATCAGGGTTAAAGCCAGTAGCGCGTATGTGTTGTCCTGTCTTTGTGTGCCATAAAAGCACATAAGAAACCAGGGTAAAAGCAAGGGACAGAAAAAATACGGAAGTCAAATTGGTTCCGGCAACCAAGGGCTGGAATCGAGCAGTGGGAAGAATCTTCAGAGACCTCATCGGCCATTCAGGATCCCGGAGAGGCCAGACGACCAGGAAGCTCACCAGAAAACTGGCCACCCAGTTCAGCATTATCGTAGACACCACTTCATGAACATTCCTCTTTATTTTCAGGTATGCGACAGGAATAGTCCACAAAACCCCGGCCGCCACAGCGACAGCCAGCACCACTAAATGATGCAACCCCACCGGCAACTTAAGAAGTGCACCGGCTGCAATAGCAGCAACTGCCCCTATCATCAAGGTTCCTTCTGCTCCCACGTTGAAAACGCCGGCTCTTGC
>JAKPGY010000180.1 GCA_029550685.1 Bacillota bacterium | reverse complement strand
GATGAGGAACGCCAGTAATAATTAGCCTATTTTACGCTGCGGAAGCTATATTATAATATTCAAATTACTAATTAACAGTTTGTGTATCACCATTTCTATCGGTATAAATGCCGTATTTTCTCCAAATTTGTAGCATCAATTCATACCGTTTCAGCGGCATCCCTGTATACACGCAATTCGAGGTTGAAAAAATATAGCCCCAGCCCTGCATGCCTTGTTTAAGAGAGCGCTTGATATCATTTATGCATTCTTCCTCCTTGCCAGTTTGAAGTAACGCGCAGTTTACATTGCCAATTAAGCATACTCTATCACCTACTTTCTTTTTAACCTCCCCTAAATCAACGCCTCCTTGCGGGTCTAGTGAATGTAGTGCATCCGGTCCACAATCAACCAGTTGTTGCAGAATAGGCATAATATTACCGTCTGTATGTTTTATCGTGTAATAACTCATCTTTCGATAGTTATTCGGTACCTAATCAGCCAATAGCCATAAGCGTTTATGCCGCGAAAGCTGTTGACGATGAGTACATGGCATGTTAGGCTGTTGGCCGGGCATCACCATACTAGCGCAAGACTTTTCCTCAAAGATAAGGGGGATGGCCCTGATGCCTGAAAACATGCCATGGGAGGCTCATTGTCAACAGACCGTGGAATAAATGCCTATTCTATGCAGCAGTACCAGACTTTGATTCCTTATCCTGCACTTGATAGTACAGCTGCATATCAAAGTATTTACGGCCGGTCTGCCATTTCTCATCCTGCTCTATTAATAGAGCCCCCATGAGCCGGATGACGGATGCAGCATTGGGAAAGATTCGGATGACTCGCTCTCGACGACGAATTTCCTCATTCAACCTTTCCACACCGTTTGTAGTACGAAGCCGTTTCCGATACTTCAGGGGCAGCGAAAGAACAGCAGTAATATCATCAAATGCTTCGTCCAGAAGAGCTGTGGCTTTTGGTGCTTTGACTTCATATGTTTGGATAATGTGGTCTCTGATTTTACGAGCACTCTCAAGGTCAACAGCCTCATAAAGCTGGTGCAGTTCTTCCTTAATTTCCGTATGTAATGCTTTAGGCGTATGATCCAGTATGTTCCTGGAAAAGTGGGTTTGACAACGCTGCCAGCTAGCACCTTGAAAATGCTTTCTAACAGCATTAACCAGCCCTTTATGGTCATCAGAGGTAACCAGG
>JAKPGY010000174.1 GCA_029550685.1 Bacillota bacterium | reverse complement strand
ATAAAGGTTAAACCCATTATCCACTGAATAATGAATATTAATAAAGTAGTTAACAAGCAAAAATGCAAACCAAAGGGAAGGGGTACACTGCGGATAATTACGGCTAATCCCGCATAGCAGACCCCTACTACAATTAACTTTCGCATAGGGGGATTAATATTAATTAACAATAACCCTACCCAAGTAGTTAAAAACCCCGTCGCAAAGCCATGAATAAATAGTATCCATAAGGGAATACCCAAAAACAGCCCCCCCAAATCTACCTGTAAGTAGTATATTTATCGAAAAATGGATAGAATTCCTGCAATTATCTATTGAATAATTAACCAAAATTATTACAAATTATTACCCTGAGTTTGATGAAATCAGACATCGCTCTTTATGAAACTAGATATACAGTGAACCCAGCAGTATGATGACAACCTTTAATTCATGGATCGCAAAACAGTGTGTCTCAGAGGGGCATGTGAAAACTATTTGCCAACCAGCAGTGAAAACCAGTACAATGAACGAAAGTATTTTATGTGATTACTGTGTTGGTAACTCGCCGATGAAACAGGAGGTCAAAATGGTAGGACTTATCGGCAATATTGGAACATGGGAACTTATATTAATTCTTTTAGTTGCAGTTATCGTAGTTGGCCCCAGTAAACTGCCGGATGTAGCTCGTTCTGTTGGTAAAGCTGTGGGAGAATTAAGGCGAGCTACTTCAGGGGTCAAGCGCGAATTTGAAGAAGCTATTCTATTAAATGATCCTCCCAAATCCAAGGATTACAGCCAACCAGTTCAGCCGGACCCTGTGGAGGATACTCCTAAAGATACTACTGTTAATGAATCAGATTCGCAGGATGATGCGAATAAAGATTGAATACATTTTTCAAAAAATATGATAAGATTAGTAAACATACTCTTATCAAGAGAGGTGGAGGGACTGGCCCGATGAAGCCCGGCAACCGCCAGAAATGGTATGGTGCCAATTCCTGCAGGGGATGCCCTGAAAGATGAGAGGGGAAAATAGTAATATTGAACCCTCTGAAGAGGGTTTTTTTAATTTCTGAATTCACTGGAGGAGGAAGGGAGAATGCCCGGAGATTTAATAAGTGTACTCAGGGAACGTGTTGTGATTCTGGATGGAGCCATGGGAACTATGCTGCAGGAACGAGGCATGCAGCCCGGTCAATGCCCGGAACTGTTTGGTATAGAAAATCCTTCGATTTTGCAAGAGATTCATGATCTCTACATAGAAGCTGGTGCTGATATTATTCAAACCAATACCTTTGGCGGAAATGCCTTTAAGCTGGCTGAATATGGTCTGGCGGAAAAGGTGGATGAAATCAATGCCGAAACGGTCCGGATTGCCCGGGAGGCTTCCCGGGGGCGTGCCTGGGTAGCCGCTTCTATAGGGCCTACTGGGAAACTGCTTAGCCCCATGGGGGACTGCAGTTTTGATGATTTGTATACTGCCTTTGCTGCCCAGATAAAAGCTTGTGAAAAGGCCGGAGCAGATCTGATTTCCATTGAAACGATGACGGATATAGGGGAGATGAGAGCTGCTTTGATAGCCGCCCGGTATGAAAGCCGTTTGCCGGTCATTGCCCATATGACCTTCGAACCAGAGGGGCGGACCATGATGGGAACCGATCCTTTAACCGCCTTAATTATATTGGAGGCTTTGCAGCCCCTGGCTATAGGGGCCAACTGTTCGGGCGGAGCTCAGCAACTGTTACCGGTAATTGAACAGATGGGGCAGTGGACCGACCGTTTTCTTTCGGTGGAGCCTAATGCCGGACTGCCTCAGCTGATAAACGGTCAAACCATTTTCCCGGATAGTCCGGAAGATATGGCCGAATATGCTCTGCGCTTGCGGGCGGCGGGAGCCAATATAATAGGGGGGTGCTGCGGAACTACTCCTGCTCATATACAAGCTATGGCGCGGGCTTTGAGAAATATGGCTCCGGTAAGTCGTCCGGCTAAAAAGATATTTGCTCTGGCCTCCCGCAGCAAACATGTCCTAATCGGGGATAACCATCCCTTGGCTTTTATTGGTGAGCGTATCAATCCTACTGCTCGCAAAAAGCTGGCTCAAGACATAAAGGACGGTAAAATGCATATGGTGGTTGAGGAAGCCCGTCAACAGGTATATAGCGGCGCTCCCATTCTGGATGTCAATATGGGTGTACCCGGCATCGACGAAGCCCAGGCCATGCAAAAGGCTGTTCAGGAGATTCAAAGTGCGGTGGATATCCCCATTTCCATTGATTCCACTAATGCTGAGGCCATTGAAGCTGGACTAAAGCAATTTGCCGGCCGTGCTTTAATCAACTCCACTACCGGGGAAGATAAGCAACTGGAGGTTATTCTTCCTCTGGCCAAAAAATATGGAGCCGCAGTACTAGGACTATGCCTTGATGAGCAGGGAATACCGGACCGGGCAGATGAGCGGCTGGTCATTGCTCGCAAAATATACCAGCGTGCCAAGGAATATGGATTGAGGGATGAAGACATCTATATAGATACGCTGGTTAAAACCGCTAGTGCCGAGCAGAGTCTGGTTATGGAGACTATACAAGCCCTACAGATGGTTAAAAGGGAATTGGGTGTAGGAACCGTACTTGGGGTAAGCAATGTTTCTCACGGGCTGCCAGCCCGGGAATTATTAAACTCCGCTTATCTGGCCATGGCTTGGAGTGCGGGAGTTGATTTGCCCATAGTGAACCCCTTTGATAAACGGATGATGGAGACCATACAGTCTGCAGCAGTTCTGCTAAATCGTGATCCGGGCTGCAGCAGGTATATTGAACTATATCGTGACTATCAACCAACCAGGCAAGCCATCCGCCACCCGGTGTGCGAACAGTGCAATATACCATCACTATTGAGTAATTCTCCTGCGATCCCAGCGGGACCAAGTCCTGACAGTCCTGAGACACCTGGGGGTTCTGAGAAGGGTACCAGTATTCAGCAGCGCCTTCAGCAGGCAGTTTTAGAGGGGAACCGTGATGGTATTGTGAGCCTGCTGGAAGAGGCCTTGCAACAAGGGATGGAGCCCCTGACGGTAATCAACGAAGGACTGATTCCCGGGATTGAAAAAGCCGGTGAATTGTTTGAACAAAAGCGTTATTTCCTGCCCCAGTTGATGATGGCGGCTGAGACCATGAAGACTGCCTTCAGCCAACTGAAGCCCCTGCTTAAAGAAGAGAGCGGTGCCAGCGCTGGAACTATAGTGATAGCCACGGTGGAGGGAGATATTCATGATATAGGTAAAAACATTGTGTGTGTCTTGTTGGAAAACTACGGGTTCAAAGTGATCGATTTAGGCAAAGATGTACCAGCCAGTGTAATTTTAGATGTTGCCGAGAAGGAGAAAGCTGATATTATTGGTCTCAGTGCCTTAATGACTACTACCATGCCCCGTATGGCCGAGGTAATAGCCGGTGTCAGAGAAAGAAATCTGAACTGCAAAGTTATGGTAGGAGGGGCGGTTTTGACCCAGGATTATGCTTCACAAATTGGAGCTGACGCTTATTCCGCAGATGCCCGGGCCGCTGTAGTAGCAGCCCAGCGCTTATTGGGATTATTTAGATGAGGGAGGGAGAATAAAACAATGGCAAAAAGTTATGAAGAAATTAATGAGAAGATTCGCCGGGGTGAGGCGGTGGTTGTAACTGCCGAAGAAGTGATTGATATTGTGGCTGAAAAAGGATTGGAAAAGGCTGCTAAGGAAATCGATGTGGTAACTACAGGTACTTTTGGCCCCATGTGTTCGTCGGGTGCTTTCATTAATTTTGGGCATTCCCGGCCGCGTATCAAGATGAAAAAAGTATGGCTGAATGGGGTGGAGGCTTATGCTGGGATTGCAGCAGTGGATGCCTACATAGGCGCGACTCAGCTGCCGGAAACAGATCCTGAAAACAAAGTATTCCCAGGGCGTTTTAGCTATGGTGGCGGGCATGTGATCCATGACCTGGTATCCGGTAAAGAAATTCGCCTGGAAGCCATTGCTTATGGAACCGACTGTTACCCTAATAAGAAAGTGGATACTGTTATTACCATAAATGATGTAAATGAAGCCTATCTTTTTAATCCTCGCAACGCTTATCAAAACTACAACTGTGCTGTTAACCTGGGGGACCGGACCATATACACGTATATGGGCATATTAAAGCCCAATATTGGCAATGCCAGCTACTCCTCTGCCGGCCAGTTAAGCCCCTTGCTAAATGATCCATATTATAAGACCATTGGCATCGGTACCCGCATATTTTTAGGCGGCGGCATAGGCTATGTGGCTTGGAACGGAACCCAGCATCATCCCAATGTAACCAGAGGAGAAAACGGTGTACCCATGACATCGGCTGGTACTCTGGCCGTCATCGGAGATCTCAAACAAATGAATCCCTATTGGCTGGTAGGCTTAAGCTATATTGGCTACGGAGCTACTATGGCAGTGGGTATAGGCATACCTATTCCTGTACTAGACGAGGAAATTCTTTATTACACTACGGTTAAGGACGAAGACATCTACTGCCCGGTAGTGGATTATAGCGAAGGATATCCCTATGGAAAACCTATGGATCTGGGATATGTGAACTACCGGGATCTTAAAAGCGGGCGGGTGACCATTAACGGCAAGCAAGTGGTCACCACACCTCAGTCCAGCTATCCCCGGGCCCGTAAAATTGCGCAAATTTTAAAAGAATGGATACAGAACGGATCATTTGAACTCACCCATCCGGTGGCGCCAATTCCATCCGCTGACGCGGACATTCAGTTGAAATCGATACCCGAGAGAAGTCCTAACGGACTGACCATCAAACGCTAGAGGGAGGGGTTACGGTTGAAAGATAGGATAGTATGCTACTTTTCTGCTGCCCAATCAGAGCAACCCATAATTTACCGTTTGGTCAAAAACTATGATTTAGTTGTCAATATCTTAAAAGCTGATATTAATCCTCAGAAAGAGGGTTATCTGGTAGCCGAGTTGGAGGGGGAACGGGATAAATATAAAGAAGGAGTGGATTTCCTGAAGAATTTAGGGGTTATTGTAGAACCGCTCAGTGAAACTGTAGTATGGCATGAGGAAACATGCATCCAATGCGGAGCCTGTGCCTCTTTTTGTCCTACGGAGTCGCTGGCTATAGATCGGGAAACCATGGAGGTATCTTTTGATAACAGCAAATGTGTAGTGTGCGGCATGTGTTTGGAGTGCTGCCCGACCCGGGCTATACAGCTTCATTTTGAGATAAAGGAGGCCGTGCGCTGATTTCATGGAAGACCAGCATGTCAATCGTTTATATCGTCAGCTGCATGGAGGTCAGGACCTGGTTTATTTTACTGTCAAACTAAAAGAAAGTGATTTGGCTATTGGAGTAGATGCTGCCAGCTACTCCGATAGCCATATTTCCATGTGCCGCCAGGAATTGATCCGCTTACGTGCCCAATTGGAAAGCTATATATTACTTCACCCTGAGTTCCAGAAGTCTCTTTATCCGATTCAACTGCTGCCCTCAGCACCTACTATCGCCTGTGTTATGGCAGAAGCTGCCCGGCTGACCGGGGTCGGACCCATGGCTGCCGTGGCTGGAGCAGTAGCTCAGGCTATAGGAGAAAAGCTTGACCCTATGGTAGAAAGTGTTATCGTAGAAAATGGCGGAGATATATATATTAACAGCCGGCGAGAGAGGGTGGTGGCCGTTTATGCTGGACAATCTAAATTCAGCCAGCGGGTAGGCATAAAAATCAGCGCTGAGGAACAGCCAATGGGTATATGCACCTCATCAGGAACCATAGGTCCCAGCCTTAGCTTCGGTACTGCTGATGCCGTTGTCATTAAAGGTTACCCGGTAGCCTTGGCTGATGCAGCGGCCACCCGCATAGGAAATATGATAAATAGTGAGAAAGATCTGCCTCAAGCCTTGCAAGCAGCTCAAGATATACCCGGTGTAACTGGAATACTAGCCATAAAAAACGATACTATGGCAGCATGGGGAGCCCTTGAATTGGTATCTATTTAAAGGAGGTTAAATCATGAAAGCAGCTGATACCGTGTTGGACCTAATCGGGCAGACCCCCGTAGTGCGGTTGAATCACGTGGGTGAAGCAGGTGATGCGGAAGTATATGTAAAGTTAGAGTCATTTAATCCTGCTGGCAGCATTAAGGACCGTCCGGCTCTTTTTATGATCGAGGAAGCAGAAAGACAGGGCAAACTCACCCATGACTCTGTAATTTTGGAGGCTACCAGCGGCAATACAGGCATAGGGCTGGCTATGGTGGCAGCTGTTAAGGGATACCGGCTGGTAATAGTTATGCCGGAAAACATGAGCGAGGAACGCAAGAAATTATTAACTGCCTACGGAGCCGAACTCGTACTAACCCCTGCCAATCTGGGTATGCCGGGAGCGGTGGAAAGAGCCCGGCAAATGGCTGAGGAAGATAAGCGCTACTTTTTGGTAAAGCAGTTTGAAAATCCGGCTAATGCTGAAAGCCATTACCGGACTACAGCAGCGGAAATACTGGATCAATGTGAAGGACATCTGGATGCCTTGGTATGTGGAGTGGGCAGCGGAGGAACCATTACCGGGATTGCCAGCTTGCTGAAAGAATCCCTGCCCAAAGTGCAGATCGTAGCGGTAGAACCATATGCCTCAGCAGTTCTAAGCGGAAAACCAGCGGGACCACATAAAATTCAGGGCATAGGAGCAGGATTTATACCAACGGTGTTGAATATTGACTTGGTTGATCGCATATTTCCTGTCAAAGATGAAGCAGCTTTCGAAACCTGTCGATTACTAGCCTGCAAAGAAGCACTACTAGTGGGAATATCATCTGGTGCCGCCATTTATGCTGCCCTGCAAATTGCCCGTGAACTGGGCTCAGGGCATCAAGTGCTGGCTGTTGCTGCTGATGGCATGGATAAATATATGTCAACCGAACTGTTCAACATCGAGGAGGTTTAACCATGAAACCAGAAGCAGTGGTTGATTACCTGGTAAACTGGCTTAGAGAACAGGTAGCCCAAGCAGGAGCTGAGGGGGTTGTCGTGGGAGTCAGCGGAGGAGTGGATTCAGCAGTTGCTGCTGTCATTGCAAAGCGAGCCTTCCCTGACAACTGTATGGCTTTGATCTTGCCCTGTGAAAGCCAGATTAGCGATCGCTTG
Source organism: Bacillota bacterium (assembly GCA_029550685.1). GTDB lineage: Bacteria > Bacillota > Syntrophomonadia > Syntrophomonadales > Syntrophomonadaceae > DTU018. The sequence continues at coordinate 24,453 of JAKPGY010000174.1, read as the reverse complement.
GACAGCCAGATGTTTCTGGAGGAGTTTGATATCCCTTACCGTGTAGTGGAACTTGATAATGCCTACACATTGCTGTTAACTCAATTTCAATCCTATATTAAAATGGAAGGGTCCAAGGGGAGATTGCTGCGGGCTAATATTAAGCCGCGGCTGAGAATGATAGCTCTTTACTACTCAGCCCAGGGACGTAATTACCTGGTTCTGGGCACCAGTAATAAGAGTGAACTTAATGTGGGATATTCTACCAAGTATGGAGATAATGCGGCTGACCTGCAGCTGCTGGGAGATCTGCTCAAGTCAGAAGTATATGAACTAGCCCGCTACCTGAAAATACCAGATTGCATTATTAACAAAGCCCCGTCAGGTGGCTTATGGGAAGGGCAGACTGATGAGGAAGAAATGGGCATAACCTACCGGGATTTGGATCATTACCTGGCTACTGGCCAGGGTGAACCTCATGTGGTGGAGAAAATTGAAAAAATGAGAAAAGCCAGTGAACATAAAAGGCAGATGCCCCCCATACCCATCATACCCCGGGATAAATAGGAAGGAGGACCTTTTTGAACCCAAGACTGAGGAATGTATTAATAAGAACGATAATATCGGTTATTGTTTTCGCTTACGTAGCATACCTTGCTTATCAAGCACTATCGCGCTTCGATTTTCTGGTGATCACAGCTTTCTTTGCAGTGTTCTTTGCCTGGTCCGTAATTGAGATAGTTATTTATAAAGATCCCCAGTCTCCGGTAATAGTGGATAACGACCAAAACACCTATCTTTTTCTGCAGCTTTCTTCCCTCCTGGTATTGTTATATGCTATATTTGATTTTACTACCTATCAATGGTCGCGCCTGACTTCCCTTGAACCCCTGGTTATTTATGCAGGATTTGTTGTATTCCTTATTAATGTACTGGTGAGATATGCGGCTTTGACCCGCCTGGGTTCATATTTTAACCTGCGGGTGGCCTTGTACCAGGAGCATCAGTTGGTACAGACTGGTATTTACCAGTACATCCGCCACCCTATGTATTTAAGTGCCCTGCTTAATTCGGTGGCGGTGGCCTTAATATTCAGTTCCTGGGGCGCTTTGCTGGTTATCCTGTTTTTAGAGGTTCCAGCAGTGTTAAAGCGCATACGGGTAGAAGAAGCCTTGATGCTGGAGCATTTTCCTGACCAGTATTCTGCCTATATGCAGCATAGTAAGCGCATAATACCTGGTATTTGGTAGTTAAAAAAGGAGGTAACGTATGTCCGGGCATTCTAAATGGGCGAATATTAAGCATAAGAAAGCTAAGTCTGATGAAAAACGCGGTAAGGAATTTACTAAGGTAGCCAAGGAAATAATCATAGCTGTCCGTACCGGAGGAGGAGGAGACCCTGATTCCAACTCTAAGCTAAAACTGGCTGTTCAGAAAGCCAAGGCTATCAATATGCCCAATGAAAACATTATGCGAGCCATAAAAAGAGGTACCGGAGAACTGGAGACCGATGCTTTGGAAGAGATTGTTTACGAAGGTTATGCGCCAGGCGGAGTCGCAGTTATGCTGGAAATAGCCACCGACAACCGCAATCGCACCGCTTCGGAAATCAGGCATTACTTCTCTAAGAACAACGGAAATTTAGGTGAAAGCGGCTGTGTAGCATGGATGTTTAAACGAGTTGGATTAATCAGCATAGCACGGAAAAATGTGAATATGGATGAAGAAGAATTTATGCTCAAAGCGCTGGAACTGGGTGCCGAGGATGTGCGAGATGAAGATGAAGAATTTGAGGTGATAACCTCTATAGATGCCTTTATGGAAATAAAAGAGGCTTTGGAAAAAGAAGGTTTTGTAGCTGAAGAAGCCGATATTGTCTACTTGCCGGAAAATACTGTTGAAATAAATGACGTTGAATTAGCATCCCGTATTATTAAACTGATTGATATGCTGGAAGATCATGATGATGTGCAAAATGTTTACACCAACATGTCACTGTCCGATGAGGTAGTGGAAAAACTGTCCTAAGCAGATAAATATTTGTTGAAATAAATGGTCAGGAGGCTAACCGTATGGGCTAGCCTCCTTTATGTTTGAGCAACATTATTAAGACTTGATTTTATACGATGTTATTTTGGCGTTGAGCATGAGGAAGATTGCTGTCCGCACGAGGTGCTTCCAGCCGGAATTCTCCGTTTTCGAAACTAACCTTTACTTCCCGCGAATTTACTTTTACCGGCAACAAGGACAGTACACTTCTCAGGTCTATCTGGGCAGCAGCTTTATCGTCCAGGTTTTCGAATTGCTTGGCTTTTATCCAGGGAATATTAGCTTTGACGATAATCTCTTCTTTATGGCTAATAATGCTTACCGGTACATTCACCTCAAAGGTATCTTCATGTTCAAAAATATTGTGATTGAAGTCAAAGTCGCCATATGGAGATAGAATGTCCATAGGTGTTCCAGTCCAGGAGTCAAACAGCGCCAATACTTCTTCCACGTTTTGGTCGGTTTGCTGCTGGTTTAGAAGATCGATAGCAGATTGTAAAAGCTGGCGACTGGGTTGCTCGATAATCTCTCCATCCCGGACATCCTCGAATAACCATGCATAACCATTGGACAGACTGGCTTCCAAGGCTAATAGCTGTTCCTTCCAGTTGACATTGCTGTGCTCGTCAAATGAGCCTTCTATAGGGCCGGTAGGGATCACTAAGCTTAAAGTGTCAAAACGGTCCAAATCCTCGGCACTCAGGGGTTGTGATGGAGCTGGAGTATATTGGGGTTGGCTATAAATCTCCGCCAGCGCAATGTTTGGATCCAGTAAATTACCTTCGAAATTCCCCAGATACTCCAAACCTAGTTTGAGGTTATCTTTCATAAAACCGCCTCCTTTATTAAGCGATTGACCGTCTCTCAAATTGTAGAAAAATTCAAATAAATTTGACGTCGTTTGACTTTTCTACCTTTATTATAAACCGGAAAACTTGCAATTATGCAAGCCTTTTTTAAATTATCACCTAATACCAAAGTCAATAAAGAACAAAAAACAGGTAAGTACGTTAGTTAGACAAATTGATATGTATACTCCATGAATAAACTGGCAAACCTATCCAGAAGAGGTGAAATGACCAATGGGTAGGATGTCTGCCATACTAATGGTATTAGTACTGTTGACAGGATTTGGTATAGGAATGGGGATAACTTTCCTATGGAACCATTTTAACCCAGATAATCAGGTCCAGAAACCGGTAATTAACGCTCATGAAAATGCCTATACAATCAATAAAGATAGTCAGGTAATATTCGAACAGGAATATACGCGATGCAAACATATTGTTATTTCAGAGTATAATCAACAGGAACAGTTGATAGGAAAGACCATGTCCGAATTAAACAGCGTCTTTAGACCCAGTGACGGGTACCGGCTAAACTTGGAAGGTGAGACTCTGACTATTCGTCAGAGGATTGATGACTGGTGTCCCAGGGACAAAAACATGTACCGCTTAAAGGAATATCATGGACGGGTAGCGATTTACCAGGGACCAGACCCAGACAATGACAAGCTGCTGCGCGTTACCAATCTGCCTGTGGATGCACTGCCTAAGGAGGTTCAGGATAAGATCCGGACCGGAAGTTATGAGTTCACCAGTGAAGAGGCATTAAACGATGCTCTGGAAAACTTCGACGAGTATCTATAACGGCAATATTAAATTTAGAAGGTGTCAGCGGTGACAGCCAGGTACCTAAAGGCTGTCACTTTCTTTTTGTCTATTACTATGAAAAGGGAATACCAGAATTATCTTGCCGGTCAAAGCTAACCACGGCTTGGCAGGAGTGTTAACCAGGATGCAGGGGTATTAGCCCGGCTTGCTCCAGGATTCCTCGCCTGCCACATCGGCTTACTTCGGGCGAAGCGGACCGCTTAAGAATTCGGCATCCATGCACTTAGTCCTCGCTGCTCGAAACATCCTGTTTTGGCTCTGCTTCGCAGCCCTCAGCTTCGCCGTGTGTTGCAACGGCCCGTTGTACGTCACTCGCCCGGCTAATACTCCTGCTTAGGCCGTGCAGTGATGTTTTCATTCATAGGAATCTGCTCTTCATGTGATAATTACATAGAAACCTAGGTTATTTTCCGTTAATATAAGACTAAATGATATGTCAGGAAGGGTAAGCAATTTGCTGGTATTAGGAATTGATCCGGGAACAGCTACCACTGGTTTTGGCCTGGTTGAGTCCCGGGGCAGTCGGTTGCGGGCGGTTGATTATGGAACAATATCTACTCCAGCAGGAATGGACATGCCTGAGCGACTATGCCTTATTAATCAGGATTTGAGCAGAATCATCAGCCAGTATAAGCCTCAGAGCGCGGCTGTAGAACAAATATTTTATTACCATAATGCCAAAACCGTAATTACCGTAGCCCAGAGCCGGGGAGTAATATTATATACTGTTGCCAGTGCGGGAGTACAGGTTTGTGAATATACACCTTTACAGGTCAAACAATCAGTGGTAGGGTACGGACAGGCTGACAAACGCCAGGTCCAGCTGATGGTGCAGCGGATCCTATCTCTAAAGGAAATTCCCAAACCCGACGATGCTGCCGATGCTTTGGCCATTGCTATTTGCCATTTGCATGCCCAGCGGCTGGCTGAGATTTACAGGAGTGAGTTATAATCAATGATTGATTATCTGCGGGGAATTTTAGCTGATGTCGATATGGATTCAGTTATATTAGAGGTTAATGGAATAGGATTTGAATTGGCCCTACCGGGGCGGTCGGTAGCCACTCTGCCGGCGGTGGGAAAAGAGGTGCGGCTGTTTACTTACTTGCAGGTGCTGGATAATGAGTTTAAGCTGTACGGCTTTTTAAGTCGTGAAGAGCAGCGCCTTTTCAAGACTCTTTTAGGAGTGTCAGGAATTGGTGCCCGGGGAGCTCTGAACATATTAGGGACTATGGAACCCCAGCAGTTTTATACAGCGGTAGCCAGTCAGGATGAGAAAGTACTCCTCAAGATACCCGGGGTGGGGAAAAAGATGGCTCAGCGCCTGCTCTTTGAACTGCGAGACAAGCTTCCAACGGCAGCCGCTATTGCTGACGACACTTCGAAACCGGGTATGATTGAACAGATCTTGGAGGCTTTAGAAGTACTGGGTTTCAGCCGTAATGAAATTTATCCGGTTCTGCGGGAATTAACCGAATCAGGTCAGTTGGGTGAGCGAGTGGAAGAGAATATTAAACTGGTATTGAGACGTAATGCAGAAAGGTCAAGGTAAGGAGGGGATAATCATGGCAGATGACCGGCTTATATCACCTGAATGGTTGGAACAGGAGGATTACCCCGAGTCTTCCCTTCGACCTCTATACTTGGACGATTATATAGGGCAGGATAAAGTAAAAGAAAACATACGCATTTTTATATCCGCTGCCCAGGAGAGAAATGAAAGCTTGGACCATGTCTTGCTTAGCGGGCCACCTGGACTGGGTAAGACTACTCTGGCTTCCATTGTTGCCAATGAAATAGGTAAGCCTATCCGCAAGACTTCCGGACCGGCGATTGAGAGGCCCGGGGACCTGGCTGCCATATTGACTAACCTGGAACCAGGTGAAATCCTGTTTATAGATGAAATTCACCGTCTGAACCGTACCGTGGAAGAGGTCCTGTATCCGGCCATGGAAGACTACGTTATTGATATAGTCATCGGCAAAGGGCCTGCTGCCCGTACCCTGCGCCTGGACCTGCCTCCTTTCACATTGATCGGAGCTACCACTCGTCCGGGACTGCTCAGTTCCCCGCTGCGGGATAGATTTGGAATCAGCTGTCGTTTGGATTACTATACAGAAGAAGATTTGAGCAAGATAATTACCCGCGCCGCTGGTATCTTAAGTATTAATATTGAGCCTGAAGGCGCGGCGGAAATCGCCCGCCGGTCCCGGGGCACCCCGCGGGTGGCCAATCGCCTGTTAAAAAGGGTGCGGGATTATGCCATGGTCAAAGCGGACGCTCGCATAAGCAAAGAGGTAGCTGATCAGGCCCTGAAGATGATGGAAATCGATGAATGGGGCTTGGATATGGTGGACAGAATGATATTGGAAGCCATTATTCATAAATTCCAAGGTGGGCCGGTGGGCCTGGAGACTTTGGCGGCCGCTGTATCTGAAGAGCAGGATACTCTGACCGATGTTTATGAACCTTATCTATTAAAGATGGGCTTAATTCAAAAAACCCCCCGGGGCAGAATTGCTACCGAACTGGCCTACCGCCATTTAGGTTTGAAGCACACTCGCCCGCTGGAATCTGACGGGCTGTTTGCCTGGGACAAGGAATAAGCTCCGGGGGTGAAACTGCCATGAAAGAATCGCAAATGCCAAGAGTCTTGCTGCATATCTGCTGTGGCCCCTGTGCCTCTTACCCGGTTCCCTGGCTTAGAGAACATGGTTATGCTGTGATGGGATATTTTTATAATCCCAATATCCATCCCTTTACCGAGTACCAGAAACGCCGGGAAGGGCTGCAGAGTTATGCCGATCAGGTAGAGCTGAAGGTTATCTATGATGAATTGTATGATCCCCAGAATTACTTTCAACAGGTAGCTTTCCGGGAGAATATTCGCTGCCGCTTTTGTTACCAGATGCGGTTGGATAGGGCTGCTCATATAGCCCGCCGGGGGAATTTTGATTTCTTTACCACTACCTTGCTGGTCAGCAAGTATCAAAAGCATGATTTGATCAGGCGCATCGGCGAGGATATGGGGGAGAAATACGGGGTACCATTTCTATATCATGACTTCCGGGAGGGATTTGCGGAAACCAGGATTAGATCCCAGGAGATGGGGCTATATCGCCAGCAATACTGCGGTTGCCTGTACAGCGAGATGGAACGCTACACCCCCCGGAGATCCCAGGGTAGTTGAATAAATAACTTAAGTTTTTAAATCCTGGGAGGGCAGCGACACGGTGACGGCTGATACTCCTGCCAAGCCATAGTTTAAGTAGATGGCATAGGAATTCTTTCAGGCTAGCCAATAAATCGGAGTGAGGAAGTATATGAACATGGAAGGTTTGGCGCGAATCTTGATTACTTTTGGTATCGTCCTGCTGCTGGCAGGATTTGTTGTTTTAGCTTTATCCAGGTTGGGTTTGACTGGCTTTCGTCTTCCCGGGGATATATTGATACGCCGGGAGAACTTTACCTTTTTCTTTCCCATAACCACCATGCTGCTGATCAGCCTAGTATTAACCTTGTTGTTCAACTTACTGGGGAGGAGATAGCAGAGGATGAATAAGCTTGAATCAGATGTATACTCAATCGCCAGCTACCAATTTGATCTTCCCCGGGAACTTATTGCTCAGTATCCGGTGGAACCACGTGATCACTGCCGGTTGCTGGTGGTTAACCGCCAGACCGGAGAAATGTCTGATCATATTTTTGCCGATTTGCCTGCTTTTATTAATGAAGGTGATGCCCTAGTCCTGAATGAAACCAGGGTGATTCCTGCCCGGCTGCTGGGTACTAAAGAAAGCGGGGCTGCAGTAGAGATCCTATTATTAAATAAACGAAATGATGGCTGGGAAGCTTTAGTCAAACCAGCCCGTCGCTTACAACCAGGAAGCCGGGTTATGTTCCCCGATAGTCCTGTGCAGGCGGAAATATTGGATACCATTGATATACCTGGGGGCAGGTTGGTCAGATTTGCTAACTGTCTCGATGAGGATTTGTTCATTCAGCAAGTGGGCAGAATGCCCCTGCCGCCGTACATAAACCGTCCCGCTGATGCTGAAGACAACCAACGTTATCAGACTATCTATGCCCGTCAGGCCGGATCGGTGGCCGCACCTACGGCTGGATTGCACTTTACCCCGGAACTGTTGCAAAAACTAAATGAACAGGGAGTGACATTGGCCCGTTTGCTGCTGCATGTGGGATTAGGCACTTTTCGCCCGGTCACGGTGGAAGATATCAGACAGCATCATATGCATGTAGAACATTATGAGGTGTCCCAGGAAACAGCCCTTCAGCTCAATGAGACCAGACAGAAGGGTCACCGGGTGATAGCTGTAGGGACTACGGTGGTAAGAACTCTGGAGACCATATATGACCAGGGTTACCAGGCTGGATGCGGGGAGACCGGCAAATTCATTTACCCAGGTTACCGTTTTCAAGCCGTAGATGCCCTGGTAACCAATTTTCACCTGCCCGGTTCATCACTGATTATGCTGGTGGCGGCATTAATGGGCTTGGAATTAACCAAGGCAGCTTACCAGCACGCCATCCAGGAGAAATACCGGTTCTTTAGCTACGGCGATGCTATGTTAATTATTTAATGGAGGAGTAACCAGGTGCTGAAATTTGAGATCGATTTGACATCGCCCCATAACCAGGCTCGCTTAGGGCGGTTGATCCTATCTCATGGTGAAGTGGAAACCCCGGTATTTATGCCGGTGGGGACCCAGGCCACTGTAAAAACCATGACTCCGGAAGATCTTTATGAAATTGGTGCTGGCATAATTCTGTCCAATACTTATCATCTCTATTTGAGGCCGGGAGAAGAACTAGTGGCGAAAGCCGGTGGCCTGCACAAGTTTATGAACTGGGAAAGGAATATTCTTACGGACAGCGGCGGATTTCAGGTATTCAGCTTGAGCAAACTTCGCAAGATCAGTGATGAAGGGGTGGAATTCCAGTCCCATATTGATGGCTCGCGCCATTTCCTGACTCCGGAGAAAGTTATGGATATAGAACAAAAACTGGGCGCTGATATCGCTATGTGCTTCGATGAATGTGCCCCTTACCCGTGCAGTTATGAAGAAGCAGAACAGGCTGTCAACCGTACCACCCTGTGGGCCAAACGGTGCCGGGAAGTGCACCGGCGAGAAGATCAAGCCTTATTCGGTATTGTCCAGGGCAATGTTTTCCCTGACCTGCGAGCCCGAAGTGCTGAGGAGCTGGTGAAGCTTGATTTCCCTGGATATGCTATTGGCGGACTCAGTGTAGGAGAACCTAAGGACCATATGTATGAAATCCTGGAATTTTTGCACCCCCTGTTGCCAGCGTCTAAACCCCGTTACTTAATGGGGGTGGGCGAACCGGAAGACCTCATTGAAGGGGTAAAAAGAGGCGTGGACATGTTTGACTGTGTCCTGCCCACCCGGTTGGCCCGTCATGGCACTGCTTATACCTATAGCGGGAAAATAACGGTGCGTAATGCTGTATATGCAGAAGATTTTTCTCCTATAGACAGCCGCTGTAATTGTTACGTTTGTAAAAATTACAGCCGCGCCTACCTGCGGCATTTGATCAAAGCCGAAGAAATCCTAGCCCACCGGCTGTTGAGCTATCACAATGTTTTCTTTCTAGTAAATTTAATGGCAAAAATAAGAGAAGCTGTTCGCAAGGGAGAATTTGAGCGATTTTCTGAGGAATTCTTCCGTGAATATAAGTATTGAGAGAAGGATTTACGGTATAATTATCTAAGTTTACAAAGGTGAAATTTAAGGAGGTAGGTAGCATAATGCAAAACCAATGGATACAGCTTGCTATTTGGTTCGTGTTGTTTATCGGTATATTCTATGTGTTTATCATTATGCCCCGTAAAAAACAGGAAAAGAAACATCAAGAGATGGTTAGCGCTCTGAAAAGAGGCGAGAAGGTAGTTACCATCGGGGGTATAAAAGGGGAAATTGCCAAAGTCAAAGAAGAAACGGTCATGCTGAAGGTCAGTGACAATGTGGAAATAGAAATGCTAAAGAAAGCCATTGCATATAAGGACGGGGAACAATAATATAAAATGGTGACCTTAAAGGAAGTTCAGGCAAGCCCCATCATTAACGCTTTTATTGAAAAGGGCAACCAGCATTTGGGTGCCATGGGATTTACCGACCACGGCCGCCTGCATCTGGCTTTGGTAAGCCGCCTCAGCCAGGAGATCTTGCTCAAACTGGATTATGATAAGCGCCTGGCTGAACTGGCAGGCATTGCCGGTTATATCCATGATATAGGCAATGTTATCAACCGGGCTGGTCACAGTCAAAGCGGTGCTTTGATGGCTATGGAGATTCTGGGACGCATGGGTATGGATCCGGGTGAAATTGGCATAATCAGTGCGGCCATAGGCAACCATGATGAAGGCAGCGGTCATCCGGTCAACGAAGTGGCGGCAGCTCTCATTCTTGCCGATAAATCCCATGTTCACCGCAATCGAGTCAGAAACACCGATATAGCCACCTTTGATATTCATGACCGGGTGAATTATGCGGTAGAGTACTCGATACTTAATATTGACGAAGAGAAGAAAAGCATTACAATGGAATTGGCCATAGATACGAACATCTGCCCGGTTATGGAATATTTTGAGATATTTCTCAGCCGCATGCTCATGTGCCGCAGAGCAGCAAACTTCCTGGGGTGTGAGTTCGGGCTGATTATCAATGGGGCCAAATTACTATAGACTCAAGAGCGGTTGGAAGGAGGACAAATTGTGCAGCGAAACATTAGTATTGCGATCATAGCTGCTATAGTTGCGCTTATTGGAGTAATATCCTACTTCGTGTACCAGCCCCTGCTCAACAATGTCAACCTGGGACTGGATTTGCGCGGTGGACTGCGGGTAGTGCTGGAAGCTGAGGAACTCGAGGGGGAGAAGGTAACCCCGGATACTATCGATAAAGCGGTAGGGATCCTGCGTACCCGCGTTGATGCCCTGGGAGTAAAAGAAACCGTTCTATATCCCCAGGGAGACAAAAGGGTAGTTATTGAGATTGCCGGTGAAGACGATCCGGAAGCAGCCGTCAATATACTGAAGAATACTGCCCAGCTGCAGTTTATGGATGAAGAAGGAAAGATCTGGTTAACTGGAAAGAACCTGGTGGATGCCCAGGCTCAGATGAAGCGGGACGGCACTGGTGAGGCGGAAATTGCCCTGGAGTTTGACAAGGAAGGAACCAAGCTTTTTGGCGAGGCTACTACCGCCAATGTGGGTAAGCCGCTGATTATTGTTATTGATGATCAGGCAGTCAGTGCCCCGGTTGTTCAAGGACCTATTATGGATGGACATGCTGTTATTACCGGTAGTTTTACCGCTAAAGAAGCTCAGGACTTGGCAGTATTATTAAGATCCGGTGCTCTGCCGGTCAGTTTTGAAGTCATGGAAAAGCGCTCCGTCGGACCCACTCTGGGAGCTGATTCTCTGGACAAAAGCATAACCGCCGGTATTGTGGGCTTAATAGCTATATTGATATTTATGATAGGTTATTACCGTCTGCCAGGTTTGATTGCTGATATCTCCCTGGTGATCTACACTATACTGGTTTTGGGAACTATGGTGGCCCTGGATGCGGTCCTGACCCTGCCAGGTATTGCCGGTATAGCCTTATCGATTGGTATGGCTGTAGATGCCAATGTTATTATTTATGAACGTATCAAAGAGGAACTGCGCTTGGGCAAGACTTTGGTGGCAGCCATTGAAGCGGGATTCAAGCGGGCATTCACCGCTATTTTTGACGCTAACATCACTACCCTGATAACCGCTGCTGTGCTGATGTACTTTGGAACCGGCCCCATAAAGGGCTTTGCAGTTACTCTGTCCATCGGTATAATAGCCAGTCTGCTGGTTGCCCTTACCTTTACCCGCTATATGCTGGTGCTGTTTGCTAATGTTACTAAAAACGAGAAAGCCTATGGGGTATAAGGGGGGATTGACATGCAGGTTATTAAGAGACGTAAATGGTTTTATGTGCTGTCTTTGATCATTATAATACCCGGTATAATCTCCCTCCTGCTGCAGGGACTTAATCTGGGAATTGATTTTACCGGTGGTTCTATAACCCATATTAGACTGCCTTCTGAGGCAACCATAGCAGAGGTACGGGCTGTCCTTGATAAACAGGGATTAGAAAAAGCGGAAGTGCAGAAGAGTGGAGATGAGTTTTATCTTCGCACCAGTGAACTGACCCAGGAAGAGACTGATGAATTAATGGCAGCTCTGAAAGAAGACTTTTCAGAGGTGGTATTCATGAGTGCAGAAAGCGTTGGAGCCACAATTGGCGGGGAACTGACTCGCAATGCTTTACTGGCTATAAGTATTGCAACTGTACTAATGCTCTTGTATATCTCCATCCGCTTTGAGTGGACTTTTGGCATAGCAGCCATTATCGGCATCATCCACAATGTTTTGGTGGTGCTTGGTGTGTTTTCTATATTCCAGTGGGAAGTCAGCAGTGCCTTTATTGCTGCTATTCTCACGGTTATTGGTTATTCTATTAATGACACTATTGTTATTTTTGACCGGGTACGTGAGAACCTGCGTGGTACGCGCAAACAGGATTATGAGGAACTGGTAAATCGCAGTGTGGGACAGACCCTCAACCGTTCTATTAATACGGTTTTAACTTCTGTTTTTCCGTTGATTGCTTTGCTTATTTTAGGAGGATCAACTATCAAGTTATTTGTATTAGCTATGCTGATAGGTTTTGTTACCGGAGCTTATTCTTCCATATGTATCGCCAGTTCAACCTGGTACGATATAAAAACCCGTAAAGCAGCAGCGTAAGTTGAAACTGATGAAAAGGCCTGCTTTGGAGCAGGCCTTTTTGCTATGCAAGCAGGTAGACAAGCTACGAATCATTCCCCTAAAATAAAACCAGCACTATAATGCACAAAGGAGTAGTTAGACTATGGCTGCTTATTTAATCGGAGCATTGATTTTTGCGGCAGGAGTAGCTGTGTTTGTTATGCAAAACACTGCTTTAGTTAGTGTGCGGTTTGTTAATTGGGTCTCTCCAGAAGTCTCAGTAGCCGTGGTAGCATTAGCGGCAGCACTGTTGGGAGCTCTGATTGCTTTTATGCTGGATTCGATTCGCTATTATAAAGTGGCCAAAAAGATGAAAGATTTAATGAATGCCAACCGCCGGTTGGAAAAGGAGTTAATGAAGCTCAGAAAAAATGAAACAGTTGCCGAAGAAGCCCCCAAAACCACCCCACTTGCTATGCTGTCAGGCAAAATGCGCAAAGAACTGCAGAGGTTGGAGGGTAAAAGTAAACCGCTAGAGCAATCACCCAGTTCGGAAGAACAAGAACAGCTTAACGAATCACCGGTTCAGACAACCGAATAATAAAGATCTGAAGCCGGGCCGGGGGGCCCGGCTGTTTTTTATGACCAGGAACCAGGGGAGAGCAGTTCCCATAATATGATGTGTATAATGTATATCTGGTATAGAAGCGTTGACTCCTAATAAAGGGTAATGTTACAATGACCAGGATTTATACCTTGGAGGGATGGAAAGATATGTTCCTGACGGGGACCATGAAGATAAATGATCAGGGCCATTTGGAGATCGGCGGAATTGATACCCTGGAACTGGTCAAGGATTTCGGTACTCCCTTATGGGTGATTGATGAAGAAGGATTGCGCCGCAACTGCCGGATGTTAAAAGAAGCCTTTGCTCGCTGGGGTGACTCGGTGGTGGCCTATGCCAGCAAATCCCTTTGTAATATGGCTATTTGTACCATTGTTGCTCAGGAAGGATTGTCTTTAGATGTAGTATCTGGAGGAGAACTGTTTACCGCTTTGCTGGCTGGTTTTCCTGCGGAAAAAATTCTATTTCACGGGAATAACAAAGATCCCGAGGAAATCCGTATGGCTCTGCAGGCAGGTGTAGGCCGGATAATAGTGGATAATTTTCATGAATTAGAGCTATTGAACAGCATTGCTGAAGAATACGGGCACGATGTTGATATTATGTTGCGTATTACTCCCGGGGTAGAGGCTCATACTCATGAGTATATTCAAACCGGGCAGATAGATTCTAAGTTTGGTTTTACTTTGACTGATGGTCAGGCTATGGAGGGTGTAAAAGCAGCTGTTAACAGTCCCAAGCTGAATTTAACCGGTCTACATTATCACATAGGCTCCCAGATTTTTGACATGGAGCCCTTCCGCCATACCACTGCCTTGATGATGAAGTTCATTGCCCAAATCAAAGAAGAAACGGGGCAAGAGATATATGAATTAGATGTTGGTGGAGGATTCGGCATATTTTATACTCAAGGAGATCGTCCTGGTAACCCGGAAGATTGGGCGGAAGCGGTAATGACCACTGTGCAGGAAAAAGCCCGCTATTATGGTTTAACAGTACCACTAGTTATTATTGAACCAGGCCGGGCTATATCCGGACCAGCTGGTATAACCCTGTATACCATAGGTTCTTTTAAGGAGGTTACCGGGATACGTAAATATATAGCGGTAGATGGGGGAATGACTGACAACATCCGTACCGCTTTGTACGGTGCCCAGTACAGTGCCCTGCTGGCTAACAAAGCTGATCAGCAACCGGTGGAAACGGTATCAATAGCCGGCAAATGCTGTGAATCTGGAGACATGTTAATCTGGGATATTAGGTTACCTCAGGTGGAAAGCGGCGACATCCTGGCGGTTTTTGCAACCGGAGCCTATAATTACACCATGTCCAGCAACTACAATCGCCTGCCACGTCCAGCTATGGTACTGGTCAACCAGGGATGTGCCGACCTGATTTTGAAGCGGGAAACTTATGCAGACCTTTTACGCAATGATCTGCTGCCGGATAGACTGAAAAATAGATAAACTACTTCCCAGGCGGGGTCAGGCTTATCATAATAAGCCTGGCCCCTTTGTTTTCTGCATTATTAAACACCCAGAGTGGTATGGTATAATGCAGTTATCATGTTTGGGGGAGAATGATTTTGGAATTAATTACATCTCACAATGCTTTGGATTTTGACGGACTAGCCGCTATGGTGGCAGCGGGCAAGCTATACCCGGGAGCGGTTAAAGTTTTTTCTGGCACTCTGTCCAAAAATGTTAGACAGTTTCTGGCGTTATACAAGGATTCTTTGATTATCAAGAGCCCCAAAGAGATTCCCATTCAGGAAGTGCAGCGCATGATAGTGGTGGATACTGCCAAGGCCAGCCGTTTGGGGCATCTAAAAAAATTGGCCGACCAGCCGGGCATGGAATTTCATGTTTATGACCATCATCCGGTAAGTGCGGATAACCTGCCCGCTTCCCTTAATGTAATCGATACCGTGGGAGCGGCTACTACCCTGTTGGTGGAGAAAATTAGGGAACAGGATATTGCTATAAGTTCCTTTGAAGCCACCATTTTGGCTCTCGGAATATATGAAGACACCGGCAGTTTGCTGTTCAGCTCCACTACAGCCCGGGATGCTGGTGCGGTGGCTTATTTATTAGATAAGGGAGCTAATCTTTCAGTTGTAGCTAATTTTATGGATAAGCCCTTTAGCGGGGAGCAAAGGCAGCTGCTCCAGAGTCTGTTGAACTCTGCCCGCCATATAAAGATACATAACCTCGATGTGGTAGTGGCCGTAGTAGAAAACCAGGAGTTTGTTCCCGGACTGGATGCGGTTACCTATAGATTGTCGGAAGTGGAAAACTGTGATGTTATTTTTGTAGTAGCCTACATGGAAGATAGGGTTCATGTGGTGGGACGCAGTCGTAGTTCAAGCGTAAAGATCAACGAAATTCTGCGGCCTCTGGGTGGAGGCGGCCATGAGAGGGCTGCTTCAGTGGTAGTAAAGGACCAGAATCTTGAAGAAGTGGTTGATATCATTGTCAAAGGCCTTGGAGAAAAAGCCCACCCGGTTCTGTTAGCGGGTGACATTATGTCTACTCCGGTAAAAACCATTTCCAAGGACATCAGTATGGAGGAAGCGGGCAGGATAATGCTGCGTTACGGGCATACCGGTATGCCCGTGGTTGAAGGAGATAAAATGGTGGGGGTAATCTCCCGCCGCGATGTGGATAAAGCACGCATTCATAACCTGGGTCATGCCCCAGTGAAAGGCTTTATGACTACTTCCGTTTTGTCGGTAACACCGGATACCCCGGTCTCAGAAGTTCAGCATTTGATGGTAGAACATGATGTAGGGCGGCTTCCGGTTATCAGCGGGGATAGACTGGTGGGTATTGTATCCCGTACTGATATACTGCGTACCCTGCATGGAGAAGATTATCCTGAAGACCACCAGGTTCTCTTTTCATACAGTGGCGGGGAAACGGAAAACTGTACTGAACTGTTGACCAATCGTTTGCCTTCCAAACTAATGTCTATATTAAGGTTGGCCGGAGAAGTAGCAGATCACCACGGAGCCAGCATATACTGCGTAGGTGGTTTTGTACGCGACCTATTGCTGCAGGTACCTAATTTTGACGTGGACTTTGTAGTGGAAGGCGAAGGCGAAAAAGTTATCCGGGATTTAGCTCACCGCCTGGGAGGAAAGGCGAGAATACATGAACGCTTTCAAACCGCAGTTATTTCCCTCCCTGATGGGACGAAACTGGACGTAGCTACTGCCCGCACCGAATATTATGAATTTCCTGCTGCTTTACCCATGGTTGAAAAGTCTTCCATCAGAGAAGATCTCTATCGCCGTGATTTTACCATCAATACCCTGGCTATCTGTCTCAATCCTGACCGTTTCGGTAACTTGATTGATTTCTTTGGCGGCAGGAAAGATTTGGAGCATGGCTTGATTCGCATTTTATACAATTTTAGCTTTGTTGAAGATCCCACCCGGATATTGAGAGCTATACGCTTTGAACAACGTTATGGATTCACTATCGAAGCCGATACCTTAAGATTTGCCCAGGATGCCATTGAACGCAAACTGTTAGGAAAGCTTTCCTATAAAAGAATTCTGCAAGAATTGATTCTTATTCTGGGAGAAAAAGATCCCTGGTTATCCCTGGACCGCATGAAAGAGATTGGGGTCTGGCAATATATTTTACCAGAAGTGAACCTAAGTACCGTCAGCCGTACTACCCTAAAACGGATTCCTGTGATCAAAGCTTGGTGGTCAGAGCGCTACCATAAGACCAACATCAGAACCTGGCTTATCTACATGATGGTGCTTCTGTCCCAACTGCCGGAGGAGCAGGTAGAGGGTATAGTGAGCCGCTATAGCTTGGATTTATATACCCAACAAGCTATTAGGGAGTCAAGAATGGTTCCGGGTATAATTCAGCAGCTGCATCAGCATAATGACTTGCCGCCTAGTTATATATTCAGCCTGATTGGCTCCTGGCATGCAGAAAGCTCTATATACTTGCTGTTGTCGTTGCGCGATGAACAGGTATATGAAGCGGTAACCCGTTACCTGGATGCCCGGGAAAGAGTGCGGGTTGAAACCGACGGCCACCTGTTAAAAGAAATGGGAATTAGACCTGGTCCTATTTACAGTCAAATTTTAGGAGATTTATATCAACTTCGCCTGGATGGAGTGGTAACTTCCAAGGAAGAAGAAGCAGCTCTGGTGGCCGAGTGGATCAAGGAGGGAAAATACTCTAGTGTTTGATTTTGATTTAGGTAGAATGTTAATTTCGCTTCCCGCCATAATTATAGGTTTGACCTTTCATGAGTATGCTCATGGCCGAGTGGCTGATTATCTGGGAGATGATACCCCTTATTATCAGGGCAGGCTGACTCTCAATCCCCTACCGCACATTGACTGGATTGGGTTTTTGATGCTTATGCTAGTTGGATTTGGATGGGCTAAGCCGGTGCAGGTAAACCCATATAAATTACGGGGTGGAGTCAAAAAAGGCATGATGCTGGTTTCCCTGGCTGGACCGGTTATGAATATATTGCTGGCTTTGCTGTCTATGATTGCTCTGCGGCTGGTTTGGCCCTATCAAGGGCAGGAATGGGCCAATTATACTATTATGCTTCTGTATCCTTTAATTCAAATAAATCTGGTCCTGGCAGTATTTAATCTGGTACCAGTGCCTCCATTGGATGGATCCAAAATACTGGCCGGGATGCTCTCCGACCGGGGTGCATCAGTAATGTACACTCTCGAGCAGTATGGAACCCTGATACTGCTGTTGTTGCTGATAACGGGTGTGATATCCAGTATATTGGGACCGCTGGTTCAACTGCTGTACTCGTTATTGGCCACTATTGTTTTCTAAGGGGGAGTCCAGTGACTTACCTGGTGGATATTGAAGCTTTTCACGGTCCGTTGGATCTGCTGTTGTTTCTTATTGAGAAAAATGAATTGAATATTTATGATATACCCATTGCCTTTATTACCGATCAATACCTGCAGTATTTACAGGTTACCGGAGATTTTGATCTGGAGAATATGGGCGAGTTTTTAATCATGGCAACCTATTTATTGAACCTAAAATCCCGCTTGTTGCTTCCTCGTACCGAACAAAACCGCTTGGAAGATCAGGAAGAAGAAATTGATCCCCGGGAAGAACTGGTGCAAAAACTATTGGACTACAAGCGTTTCAAAGAGGCGGGTGAGCAATTGCAGCAGAGGGAATTGGGCTTAATAGAAAGAATTTATTACCGGGAAGTTGCCGGTGAACCAGACCGGGATGAAGAGCTGGTAGTAGATTTAAACGCTTTAATAAGAGCTTACCGCTCAGTATTACGGCGTCTGCCCTTGTCTGAACCTGAGGAAATAATTCCTGAAGGTGATGTCAACGTACATGATAAAATGAATGAAATAATAGCTGCTCTTAACGAAAACAAGGGAAGCATTACCTTTACTGAGCTATTTAGGAAAACATCCCGCCGGCGGGAGGCCTTGGCTTTGTTTTTGGCCCTGCTGGAATTGATTCGTTTGCAAAAAGTTAAAGCTTATCAAAATGTACCTTGGGGAGACATCCAATTGGAGATGTGGTGATAGGAATTGCTGATGCGCGACGAGATAAAAGCCGCTATCGAAGCAGTACTGTTTATGAGAGGCGAGCGGGTTAGCGCTGATGAATTGGTGGAGATTCTGGACATACCACTGCTGGAATTGCGTGATATAATGCGGGAATTGATAGCCGAATATTTCCATCCCGGTCGCGGCTTGCAGATAGTTCCGGTGGATGATGGCTACCTGATGTGTACCAAGGGCGAGTATTCAGACATTCTAGCCCGGGCAGTGCGTCCGGTCCGGCGCCGCTTATCCCAGGCTGCACTGGAGACTTTAGCTCTAATTGCCTACCGGCAACCTATAACCAGGGCAGAAATTGAGAAAATTAGAGGGGTAAGAGTAGACCGGGTTATTACCAGCTTGTTGGAACGAGGGCTTATTGAAGAGGTAGGTGTTAAGGAGGCAGTGGGTAAGCCAATTCTTTACGGTACTACTGCGGAATTTTTACGGCTCTATGGCTTAACCAGCTTAAAAGATTTACCGCCCTTGGAGGAGTAGGAATGACTGAAAAATCTATTGAGGAAGAAATAAAAATTAAGGCCCAGCAAGCCCGGAAACTGGCCAGATATATGAGCAGCACTGAGGACCTGGTGGAAAACCAGATTATCAAGGCTCAACAGGAAGGAAAATTCGATAATCTTCCGGGAGCTGGAAAACCCCTCAAACTGGAAGAGAATCCCTTTGAACCGGCGGATATGAGGCTGGCTTTCAAGATTCTTAAAGATAATGATTTCGCCCCTCGCTGGATTGAATTGGGCAAAGAGATAGATGCTGACTTGGAGCGGTTCTGGGCAGAGGTAGACTATTTCCGGCGTTATACCTTAATGATGATGGATCTGCCTTCTGATTCACCCGCTTTCAAACGATATGAGCACAAAAAAGATAACTTTTATTATGAATGCCGGTTGAATCTGGAAAAGATCAGCAAGAAAATCCTGGATTACAATCTTCATTGTCCCACATATACTGTAGGAAGGTCCAACCTGGTGATTGAAGAAGAAATGGCTAAAGTGATTGCCATCATTGAGAGAGCATCCAAGCCAAAGACCTTGTAGCGGGGATGCAGGGGTATCAGCCGGCCCGCTCCAGGACTCCTCACCTGCAATACACCGGCTTGCTTCGGTACGAAGCAGCCCGCTTAAGAATTCGGCATTCATCCACTCAGTCCTCTCTGCTCGAAATGTCCTGTCCCTCGCTCCGCTTCGCCCGTCCATCTTCACCGACTGTACCGGACTCCTACACCAAGGTGCTCATGGCAAACCTACTGTCACACTACTATTTTTGTATCAGGTATTTTCACGGCAATTGTCACCTGCTACGCAGACCACGATGAATGAAAATACCCTCTCAGACGTAGGAGAGGCTTTAGCCTCCTATCCGAAGGCCGCTCCAGTACACCCTATGTTCGCTGACGCTCACTAACACTCCCTCTTGAGTAGCGGAAACTTAAGTTTCCGCTACCGGGACTCTTTGCGACGATATATAAAATGGCTTACCTATGTCAGAAGCTAAAGCTTCCGCTACGCTTTAATGAAAGCCATTCTCACAGCAATTGTCACTTGCGGCGCAAGCCCCGATGGACGAAAAGCCATCTTTCGTGTCATTGGCCGTTCCGGCACTACCCCCTTCGGGGACTTCTGATGTGTTCAAACCCTACGGGTTATGAACACCAATAATGTTGCTGATGCTCCCTTCGGTTGCTATTAATGTTGCGATCCCCAAAGGGGCGTGGCAATCTCAATCAACTTGTCCGTGACTCTCGTTCGAGATCGCCACGTCGCTTCGCTCCTCGCGATGACAATTAAGGAATTCTTTTTTATACGATGTCAGCGAAGGCCATTTTCACAGCAATTACATATAAGATTGCTTCCTTGGTGGCCCCTTCCCTTTGCTCCTTGGGATGACACAGTGCAAACTATGAATAACAACAAGGCCAGTTTGGCAATCCTAACCAAGACAGGGGTGCTGTATATGCTGGCCTTTTTTATTTCCTGCGCCATTATGGCGTTGCTGGTGGTAATGCTGTTCACATTAAAAATTAGAATAGATATACGTGTGGTTTTGGCCATTGACCAGGAACGGAACATACTGGACCTGGAGCTGCTTCCACTAGGCCGCGAGAAGTTAAGGCGGCAGAAACGCCTGCAATTGCCTCCTGGAGAATTGTTTTATCAATTAATTGCCAAGCTCTCTCAAAAAAATCCATACCAGATTCCTGGTTGGTTCAGTAGCTTGAGTAAGGCGCAAAAAGTGGCCTTCATAAAAAAAATGCTGGTGGATGTTCGTCGTTTTGTGAAGGATGTTCACATTACAGAGTTTCATTGGCTTAGCATCTGCGGGGGTGAGGACGCCATGGAGGCGGCTTTAAGAACTGGTAGTTTATGGGCAGTCAAAGGAATAATTATTAGCTTAGCCAGCCGCCTGTGCCATCTAGATCATTTCAAAATCAAGGTGGAGCCCGATTTCGCGGCAGAAAGGCTGTGGAGCCGTTTCGCGGGAATATTCAAGGTGCGGCTGGTACATATTATGGTTATAGGTGCTCATATCACGGTATGGATAATCAGGGGGTATTTGAATGGGCGAACAGCAAAAAGAAAATCAGTGCAGTCACCCCATCGAGGGACTAATGAAAACTGCTATGCAAAGTATTAAGGAAATGGTTGATGTAAATACCGTAGTAGGTGACGCTGTTGAGACCAATGATGGCACGGTCATAATTCCTGTTTCTCAGGTGGTCTGCGGTTTTGCCGCCGGAGGCGGAGAATATGATTTTTCCTCAGACGGCAAAAGCAGCGAATTGCCTTTTGCCGGAGGCAGTGGAGCCGGAGTATCGGTTAAGCCGGTGGGTTTCCTGGTGGTACGCATGAATGATGTACGTCTGATCTCCACCCAGGGTAATCCTTTGGCCGAGAGAATGGTAGACTTGGCCCCGCAGATTATGGACAAAATAGAGGCAGCGATGCAGAAACGCAGCCGTCCGCAGAGTGAGCAGCCGCTGGTATAATCTTCAGATTACCAGAACAGCCTATAGTGGGGCTGTTCTAATTTTTTCTGCCCCATCATACCCTTCTACAAGACGTGTAGGAGGGATTAGCTTGCTCAATCTTATCTGGCTGCTGTTGCTGGCTTCTGGTATAGTAGTGGCGGCTTTAAACGGTAATATTGAGGTAGTTACCGAAGCAGCCCTGGGTGCTGCTAAAGGGGCGGTGGAAGTTTGTTTTGACCTGGTTGGGGTTATGGCCCTATGGCTGGGGATAATGAAAATTGCGGAAAAAGGAGGATTGGTAACAGCTCTAGCCAGGTGGCTGCGACCGATTATGATTCGGCTGTTTCCCAGTGTTCCTCCTCAGCATCCTGCCATGGGGGCTATAATCCTCAACTTGAGTGCTAATATGCTGGGGTTGGGCAATGCGGCCACCCCCTTTGGCATGAAGGCCATGCAGGAGCTGCAGACCTTGAACCAGGACTCAGAGGAAGCTTCCACAGCCATGTGCACCTTTCTCGCCTTAAATACTTCCTGTATTACGTTAATACCCGCTACCATAATAGGGGTTCGGCTATCCTTTGGATCAGAAAATCCTACCGAAATAGTGGGACCTTGTATTTTTGCTACCAGTATAGCCATGTTGATCGCGGTATCGCTGGATTACTGGTTCCGGACCTACAGCCGCTGGCGGAGGTTTCCTTAAATGCTGTTTACCGTATTAAATATCATTTCCACCTGGGCTATTCCTTTCCTCCTGCTGGTCATCCCTCTCTATGGCTATCTTAAGAAAGTACCAGTTTATGAAAGCTTCGTTGAAGGGGCAGAGGAAGGTTTCACCACAGCAGTAAAGATAATACCATTTTTAGTGGGGATGATGGTAGCCATATCTGTTTTCCGGGCTTCAGGAGCTATGGATTATTTATCCCGGGCTCTGACACCTCTGACAACTTTACTGGATGCCCCTAGTGAAGTTCTGCCTCTGGCCATCATGCGTCCTTTATCGGGAAGCGGGGTACTGGGAATGGCCACCGAATTGATGCGCACCTTTGGACCGGACTCTTTTATTGGCAGATTGGCTTCGGTGATGCAGGGAACCACCGATACAACTTTTTTTGTATTAACCGTTTATTTTGGGGCGGTGGGTATAAAGAAATACCGCTATGCCATTGTAACTGGCTTGACTGCGGATATTACCGGATTTATAGCCTCCATCTATATATGCAACTTGCTTTTTAGGTAGAGGTATGACACTATCTTAAGTGCTCCTGCATAATTAGGTAGCCTTAAGGGTCGGGCTTAGGTTGGTTAATGCAGTTATGGAAACTTATAACCTTTAAAACCGTGAACCCAGGGCTATATCAAGTGTGGGACTATTTTGACAGCAATTCAAGGTATAATGTTAAAGAATGAAATTAGTGGCTTTACTTGAATGGATGCAAATTGTTACCATACATATAGTCAAAGTTAATATGAGGCTG
This sequence comes from Bacillota bacterium, assembly GCA_029550685.1. Lineage (GTDB taxonomy): Bacteria > Bacillota > Syntrophomonadia > Syntrophomonadales > Syntrophomonadaceae > DTU018. The sequence continues at coordinate 1,303 of JAKPGY010000174.1, read as the reverse complement.
GTTCTTGTCTTCGCTTCACCTTTGTAAAACATTCTGGCCGGGTTTTACTACTATATTGTTTATACTGTTTGACAAGGGATGAAGATACTTACTTGGAGAAATCAACTATAAAACAATGCACCACTCACAAGCAGCGCTAGGAGGAGATAGTAGATGGAATCAAAGTTTATTCATGCGGTTCCCAATTTCAGTGAGGGAAGACGCAAGGATGTGGTTGAAGCGATTGTCGATGAACTGCGCGATATTGATGGAGTCAAATTGATTGATTATTATCCTGATGCCGATTTTAATCGTACGGTAGTGGAAGTTATTGGTAAGCCTGATGCCTTAAAAGAAGCTCTTTTAAATATGGCCGGCAAAGCTTACGAACTTATTAACTTGGAGGAACAGCGCGGCAATCATCCTCGCATTGGAGCTTTGGACACTTTACCAGTTTTTCCGTTGGCCAATATCAGCCTGGAAGAATGTGTTGTTATAGCCGAAGAAATCGGTGAGGAAATATATAAACGCTATCAGGTGCCGATTTATTTTAGCGGAGAAAATGCCCGTAATGAAGAACGCAAAAGCTTGGACTACATCCGCAAAGGACAGTTCGAAGGGTTGAAAGAACTAGCCCATCTTCCCGAAAGGGCTCCGGATATTGGCCCTGCGGCTCTGCACAAGACTGCTGGAGCTACTATAGTAAGCTCGGCCATGACTGGACTGGTGGCTGTTAATGTGGTCCTGGGAACAGCTGATCTGAACATTGCCAAAAATATTGCCAGAGCTGTGCGGGGACCCAGCGGTGGATTCAGCACCATCCGCTCTATGGGCTTATACTTTGAGCAACGAGGCCAAGTGGCTGTTTCCATGAATATGTTTGATACTAATAAAACCCCTATATACAGGGTTTTCAACTTAATAGAAGCCGAAGCAAACCGTTATGGGGTACCGGTAGTAGGAACGCAGATTATTGGCACTTTGCCCCAGGAAGCGTTGATTAGCTGTGCCGAGTTCTTTCTGAAACTGGAGAATTTCAACCGCGACCAGATTATCGAAAACCATTTGATAGGTTTATAAAAAAATAAAAACATTAACTATATAGCTAGTAAGCAGGGGAGGAAGATTCTCCCCTGGAGAGTGTCAAAAAAGTTGCTAAAAAGAGATCGCCACGTCGCTACGTTCCTCGCAACATTAGCCGTGAACGATAGTGAACATCGGTAGTGCCGGAACGGCCGATGACATACCAGAAGGCCATCTTATGTGTCATTGCGAGCCCCGGAGGGGCGTGGCAATCTCGAACTTCTAACCATTTATAGACTTC
>JAKPGY010000173.1 GCA_029550685.1 Bacillota bacterium | reverse complement strand
CCGTGAACGATAGTGAACATCGGTAGTGCCGGAACGGCCGATGACAGAACCGGAAGCCATCGTTTGGGTCATTGCGAGCCCCTGAAAGGGGCGTGGCAATCTCAAATATCCAACTTCTGATAGCTTTTTTGACACGCTGAGGCGGATGCAACGCATCCGCCTTTATTTTTTCCTGCTGCAATCAGTTGCCTGCTTCCTAAAACATTTGCGCATAATAATGCTTGATAATACTGTGTCCATATGTATCCTGGTTGGCAAAAGCCTCTTCAAAACCATTTTCTCCAGGATATTTATTGCGGTCATAGCCTGGATAAGCCCATTTCCCTCCCAAATCAATCCAGCGAGGCGCACAGCCACGGGTAACTTTTTTGAAGCGAGGATCTACCAGGTTAGCCCAATCGGGCAATGGCTTACTGGTAGCATAAGCGTACAGGTGCTGGATCTGGGCTTCTACTCCATCTGCTGGAGTCGCGAATATGGCACCGTGAACCCCTGCCTCATAACGGACCCGGGACGGGTCTGCCCCCAGCAAATCCTCTTCACCAGTAGCCGCAACTCCGGTAGCCGCCAGTCCACAGTAGTTGTTCTGCCAGGGCTGTACTATACCAGTAAATCTCCACCAGCCCGTTTCCTTGGCTGCCTGACAGAAAGCCAGGTCGCCGCGCACTCCGTATTTGGCCCCTATTTGCAGGTAAAGGTCAACCAAATCCGGTGCATCAGGGTTATTCCTATATAACAGGGAACGCAGCTGTTCAGCACTGGCCTGGGCCTGTCCCATAATAGGTACTTCCATATCCAGTTCTTCCTCAGGTTCATCAACCAGGGGTTCTTCTGCCGGTGGTGTTAAGGGCTCTTCCTGGACTGAATTTTCCTCCGGCAAATTGGCAACTGGGAGCTGCTCCGGCTCTTCCAGGGTTGGCTCAGGCTCGGGCCAGCTTATGTATACCTCATAGGTTTCCGGATTCCAATCTACCTTCATTCCCATCTCCTCGCTAATTATCCGGATGGGAACCATGGTGCGATTGTTGAGTATAAACGGGGCTACTTTTGATTTCAGTTCGTAACCATTAAAGAATATACGAATCGTATTCTGGGGTGATCCCACTTCCCCTGGCGGAGCTACCAAGTTACTTTCGTTGGAAGATATTAGCACAAAATAATTCTCTGCATCCCATTGAACCGCCAGTCCCAAGCCTTCGCATATGGCCCGCAGCGGAACCATGGTACGATCTCCACGAATCACGGGAGGTACCTCAGATTCTAATGGTTTCCCCTCGATATAAATAACTACCGTATCAGGCTGGGCGATAGCTGGTGGTACCGCAACAGCAATAGATATTATTAGAGCCAATAGTATTGATATGGTTAGCGTTTTCTTGCCCATAAAAACCTCCTGTTATCATGTATCGTTATAAATTTGCCTTTGATTATATTCCTGGCCGCACCCTATTCTTCCTGCTTATGTAGATTCTTTCTCCAATTTTATACGGTAAATGGCTTTCTTTTCCTACACAACGACAGACAATTTTTTTTGTCAGCTCTTCGCTTTTACCCTCAACTTCACCATATCCAGATAAAAATAAGATTAGGCCTCGTCATATGTGGATTAGCTTTCGGCTATGTTAAAATACCTTACCTGTCACTGCTAGTAAATAAGGTCTAACTTTCGCCAGCTGCTGGATGAGGTAATACTTTAGTTCCAGCATATTAATATCCAAGTTGTGTGAACATTATTTAGAAGATATCTTGACAGCTACTTGAGTCAGGGTTATTATCTGAATATTCAGAATAATTACCGGAGGCATCACTATGACACAACTTCTCATAACTGACAGTACCTCTGACCTTCCTCACGACTATGTGCGGGAGCATGGCATCTATGTTGTACCCTTAAACATTCATTTGGGAAGCACCGTTTATAAGGATGGAGTTGATATTCAACCAGCAGAGCTGTATCATCGCCTGCGCCACGAGGATATTTTTCCTCAGACTTCCCAACCATCAGCCGGGGACTTTTTGGAGCTATACAGAGAAATGCGGCCAGGGGATGAATGTTTGGTATTATGCATATCCTCGGAATTATCCGGAACTTGTCAATCAGCACAAATAGCAGCCGATATGGCCGCCGAAGAAGTGGCTGCCGAAATTCATGTGTTTGATTCTCGTTCAGCCTCCATAGGTCTAGGCTTACAAGTAATGTATGCCCGGCAATGTTTTGCAGAAGGAAAAGATATGGCTCAGACTCTTTCCGAACTAGCCGAAGTGCGTCGCCGCATGCGCATTTTATTTGTGGTGGATACCTTGGATTATCTAGCTCGGGGAGGCAGAATCAGCCAGCTGAGCAAACGCCTGGGCAACCTGTTGCAGTTAAAGCCGCTTCTGCATTTAGACGACGGGCGCATAGCTCTTCTGGATAAAGTACGCACTAAACCTAAAGCAGTACAGCACATGTTGAACATATTTACTAAAGAAGCTCATCGAGCACAACAGGTAGCGGTAGTGCATATCGATGCTCTGGAAGAAGGGCAAGCGCTGCTGCAAAGGGTCCAAGAGCATTATTCTGGTGCAGTTACCTTATATCAGTGCGGTGCAGTGATCGGCTCTCATGCCGGACCTGGAACCGTAGGCCTTTGCTGGTATTAGAGAAACCCGCTGGCGCAGATTATTTAAATAAAAAGGGGACAGTCCTGAATGTTCAAGGCTTGTCCCTCATTTCCTACTGGCCCAAACTATTGCCAATTATAATAAGCTTTTCAATAACGCTATTTTTCTTTTTAGCTTTTGCGTTATACTCATATATGCCCAAACCAACAATTTCAAAGTCTCTGTGTAATTCTGCAATAAGCCTTTCAAATACTCTAATTTTTAATCCATCTTTAACTGGAAGAGGTACATAGGGAAATTCAGTTGGTTCTAGAACATCCAAATCTATATGTAAATAAAGCTTGCTGTTTCCAAATGACCCAATACATTTAACAACATCATTTAGATTATTTTCAATATCAGCGCATGTTAAAACAGTGATAGAATTTTCATTTACAAATCGTTCCTCTGCCCTATCAATTTCCCGGGTACCCAACATAACAAGCTGCGACTTTCCAATCTTTGACCCCAGTAATGCTAAAAAGTCCTTGTCTCCTTCACCCAAAACCAATCTAAGAGGCATTCCATAGAATAAATGACTTTCAGAAGTCTCTGGTGTATGCAGATCCCCATGAGCATCAAACCATAAGAATGTAAGCTCATGATTATATCTCCTATTTAAATAGGCTATAGGAACTACATCCGCATCGCATCCTCCGCCAATTGTTAATATAGTATCAGGGTCCAATTCTTCAATAATATCTTTCGCCTGCTTAAGTTGATGGTATATGTGATCATATCCAAAAATGTTGTTTCTGGTTACGAATGAATCTGCTGTATTTATATTAACTTCACTAAATAATAAACCTTGCATGTAATTATCTCTGATTTCTATACCTCCAAAGTAGGTTGACTTGTCCAGGCCGCCCCCCTGCCATTGAGGTATCAGCAAATTAAGATGTTTGTTTTTCATCCTGTACAACTCCATATAAAAGTTATTTGGAGAGGTTAGCCCCCCAAAGTAAATATTAAGTAAAAAAATAATAGATAGATTACTATGCAACCTATCTATTATAGTCTAGTTGATAACTTCCAGTGGGTTTTGGCTCTATTGATTATTTTACCTGCCTATACCCACATTGTTGACTATCTGGGTGATTTGGTCAGGTTTATTCATGGTGTATAAATGTATGCCGGGCACACCTTCGTCCAGCAGTTCCTCAACCTGCCGGCTGGCATATTCTATACCCGCCTTTTCCATGTCGGAGGGTATGCTTTCATAACGATCCACCAGGTTGAGCAACCGGGAAGGTATGGAAGCACCACATAAATAGATTATTCTTTTAATCTGTTTGGCATTCAATACCGGCATAATCCCAGGTATTATGGGACAACTAATGCCTTTGGCTATAGCTCTATCCGCAAAATCATAGTAAATACGGTTATCAAAAAACAGTTGGGTAATTAAAAAATCAACCCCACAATCCACCTTATGCTTCAGATTAGCCAGGTCCTCACTTAACTTGCGGCATTCAGGATGACCTTCGGGATGGGCCGCTGCAGCAATACCAAAGTCAGCTTTCCCGCGCGCATCATTAATCAACTCAAAGGCATAGCGATACTCCTGCTGATTAATATTAAAACTGGGATCATTTTCGGGGATATCTCCCCGCAGAGCCATGATATTCTGAATGTTTTCTTGCTGCAGGCTGTCCAGTATATCCGAAATTTCCTGCCGGGTATGGCAAACACAAGTCAAATGGGCCAGGGATTCTATTTTATAATCCTTCTTTATCCGGGCAGCTATTTCCACAGTGCGGTCCCGGTTACTGCCTCCAGCCCCATAGGTCACACTGATAAACCCGGGATGCAAGCGGGTAAGTTGTTCTACGGTTGTGAATATCGTCTCCAAAGGATAATCCGGGCGCGGTGGAAATATTTCCAAAGACAAAACAGGTTGATTGCTCCGGTACATGTCTATAATCTTCATAATTTCAATCCCCTCCCCTAAAACTGCAGTTGGCTCTCCCATTCAGCCAGCCTACATGTTGGCAATCAGGGCGTCGCCAAATTGTGAACACTTCACCTCGGTGGCCCCTTCCATAAGGCGGGCAAAGTCATAGGTCACAACTTTGCTGGCAATAGTCTTCTCCATAGAGGATATGATCAGATCAGCAGCCTCATGCCAGTTTAAATGCCTGAGCATCATTTCTCCTGATAGAATAACTGAAGAGGGATTTACTTTATCCAAGCCGGCGTACTTGGGAGCGGTCCCGTGAGTGGCTTCAAATATAGCATGACCGGTTTCATAATTGATATTGGCACCCGGGGCTATACCTATGCCTCCTACTTGCGCTGCCAGGGCATCGGATATGTAGTCACCATTTAGGTTCAAGGTAGCTATCACATCAAATTCAGCCGGACGGGTTAGAATTTGCTGCAGGAAGATATCAGCTATAGCATCTTTAATAATTATCTTACCGCTGTTTTCAGCTTCTTTCTGAGCAGCATCGGCAGCAGCGCTTCCCTTTTCCTCCTTAATCCGGTCATATTGATCCCAGGTAAATACCTTATCAGCAAATTCTTTTTCCGCAAGTTCATAACCCCACTGCTTGAATGCTCCTTCGGTATATTTCATAATATTTCCTTTATGCACCAGTGTTACGCTTTTACGTCCGTTGTTTATAGCATATTGGATGGCGGCACGCACCAGCCTCTCGGTACCCTCTTGTGAAACCGGCTTAATACCAATGCCGGAAGTCTCCGGGAAACGAATCTTGCTGACTCCCAGTTCTTCTTGTAAAAAGCGGATTAGCTTCTGCACCTCATCTGAATCCTTGGCATATTCGATACCTGCATATATATCCTCGGTATTCTCTCTGAAAATAACCATATCCGTTAGTTCCGGACGCTTAACTGGTGAGGGTACCCCTGGAAAATAGCGTACCGGCCGCAGGCAAGTGTAAAGATCCAATTCCTGCCGCAAGGCCACATTCAGGGACCTGATCCCTCCTCCGACGGGAGTGGTTAAGGGGCCCTTTATGGCAATGATATATTCACGAATAGTATCCAGGGTTTCCTGGGGCAGCCATTCACCGGTCTGGTTAAAGGCCTTTTCCCCGGCTAGTACTTCTTTCCAAACCAGCTTTCTCCGGCCTTGATAGGCTTTAGTCACTGCTGCATCCAACACCCGGGAAGCTGCTCTCCATATGTCCGGCCCGGTCCCATCCCCTTCTATAAAAGGAATAATCGGGTTGTCAGGCACATTGAGTACGCCGTTTACTACGGTAATCTTCTCCCCCTGCATCGGTTGATTTCCTCCTATCATCATTCATTAGTCAAAATTAAAGGTTCCGTATTTTTTAAAATGCTCTACCAGCCCTCCATCGGACAGAATTTTCAGCATTACTTTCGGTAGTGGTGTAATAGGAATATCTATCCCCTTAGTTATGTTGTGCAAAACACCTTTTTCCAGATCCAGATCTAGTTCATCTCCGCTGTCGATCTGATCAGTATCACATTCCACTAAGGGCAGTCCGGTATTGATACAGTTGCGGTAGAAAATGCGGGCAAAGGACTTGGCCACTACCGCACTGATATCGGCATTAATAATGGCCAGCGGAGCCTGCTCCCGCGATGAACCGCAGCCAAAATTACGTCCGGCCACTATCATATCTCCCGGGCTGACTTTGGAGTAGAATTCGGGATCCAGATCTTCCATCACATGCTTGGCCAATTCCTTCATATCCAGAGTTTTGAACTTGTAACGGCCGGAAATAATATAGTCTGTATTAACATCATCGCCAAATTTGTGCGCTTTACCTTTTAGATTCATGATGTTCCTCCCACCCTAATTGATATACTCGCGGGGGTCGGTTATCCGACCGGTCAGCATAGACGCAGCTACGGTTGCTGGGGAAGCCAGGTATATAAAAGCCTTGTTGTTGCCCATGCGTCCCTTAAAGTTGCGATTGGCAGTAGATATAACATTTTCCCCATCAGAAGGTACACCGTTGTGCGTACCCACACAAGGCCCGCAGCCAGGAGTAACCACAGCCGCTCCCGCTTCAACAAAGATCTCAATCAGACCTTCGCGAATAGCCTGCAGGTAAATGGAACGGGAAGCTGGAGCTACTACCAGACGGGTCCCCCGGGCAATCTTGCGTCCCTTTAGGATTCCGGCAGCAATGCGCAGGTCTTCCAGGCGCCCATTGGTGCAGGTCCCCAATACTCCCTGCTGAACAGGAATTCCAGCCACATCTGATACCGGTGATACATTGTCAACGGTATGGGGACTGGCCACCTGGGGCTCCAGATTGGATACATCATATTCCTTCACCTGGGCATATACTGCATCAGGGTCAGCACTAACCGCTGTAAAGGGACGGTTGCTGTGTTGCTTCACCCAGGCAATGGTCTTTTCATCAGCTTCCATCAGTCCGCACTTGGCTCCCATTTCGATGGCCATATTGCTTATGGTAAAGCGGGCTTCTACCGACAAATCTTCTATTGCCGGACCCACGTATTCAGCGGCCATATAAGTAGCCCCGTCAGCAGTAACATCGCCGATAAGGTATAAAATCAAGTCTTTGGAAAATACCCCGGGTGGTAAGTGCCCATTAAGCACAAATTTAAAGGTTTCCGGCACTTTAAACCACAGTTTTCCGGAGATAATACCTGCTGCTAAATCGGTGGAGCCTACCCCGGTGGAAAATACATTGATAGCACCGTAAGTACAGGTGTGGGAATCAGCCCCGATCACCAAATCGCCGGGTACCACATGTCCCTGTTCAGGTACCAGCTGGTGGCAAACCCCATCCCCGATGTCATAAAAGCAAATACCCTGTTCATCAGCAAATGCCCGCATCTGCTGGTGCAGTTCAGATACTCCCTGAAGTGGACTGGGGGCACTATGATCGATTACCATGGCTACCCGGGCGCGATCAAATACCTGCCTGGCACCCATTTCCTTGAAAGCCTTAATGGCTAAGGGTGAAGTGCCATCCTGTCCCATCACAAAGTCCAGATCAGCGACTACGATGTCATTGGCTTTAACATCCAATCCGCTTTTATTGGACAATATTTTTTCGGCAATGGTTTTCCCCACTTTACTTACTCTCCTTTAATATTTCTTCATATATAACCATGAGTTCCTTATCAAACAAAGAACGTTTCTTGTCTATAGACATCTGGCGCGCCCGTTTCAAAACCTCCTGGATAATTTCATCAGGCAGGTCCAGTCCATACTCATTGATAAATTTGGAGCGAATGGCTGCCGAACCTGAATGCTTGCCAATAACTATCTGCCGTTCCAAACCTACTTCTTCCGGGGAAAACACCTCATAGGTCAGCGGGTTTTTAAGTACCCCGTCACCGTGTATTCCTGATTCATGGGCAAAGATGTTGGAACCTACAATAGGCTTGCTGACCGGCAAAGGACGTCCGGAGGCCTGGGCCACATATTCGGCAACTTCCCGGAACAGGGTAGTATTATAACTACAGTCCAGCTTCATGATATACTTCATTCCCATAATGACTTCCTGAAGGCAGGCATTACCCGCCCGTTCACCCAGACCATTAACCGTTACCCCTACATAACTGGCTCCGGCATAAATACCTGACAAGGAGTTGGCCGTTGCCATCCCAAAATCATTATGGGTGTGCATCTCCACATCCAGTCCTACTGCATCAACCAAGGTCCGGATGTAGCGGTAAGTGGTTATCGGATTCAAGGTTCCCACCGTATCACAGAACCGCAGTCGATCCGCTCCGGCCCGTTTAGCTGCTAAAGCGAATTCGGTAAGATATCCTATGTCAGAACGCGAAGCGTCCTCGGCATTAACGGATACATACAGGTTATGGTCCTTGGCAAATTTAACTGCATCGGTCATGCGAACCAAAACATCTTCCCGGGTTGTCTGCAGTTTATGCTGGATATGAATATCTGAAGTGGAAATGGATATAGCTACTGCGTCCACACCGCATTCCAGAGATTCTTTAATGTCGGAAATAACCGCCCGGTTCCAGGCCATTATGCTGGCTTTAAGCCCCATGTTTACGATTTGTTTGATGCAGTCCTTTTCAAAACCGCCCATTACCGGTATGCCGGCTTCAATTTGGTCCACCCCTATTTGATCCAGATATTCAGCAATTTTAATTTTTTCCTCGTTGGAGAACACGACTCCGGCAGTTTGCTCCCCATCCCGTAAAGTAGTATCAACTACTCTTACCTTGGCTCCGGGATACCGGAACCAATCTTGATTCATCATATCCCATATCACTTATTCTCCTCACTCCCTCATTAAGCGTTCCTTTAGTATGGAATTCACCAGAGCAGGGTTAGCCTGGCCCCGGGTAGCCTTCATCACCTGCCCCACAAAGAATCCGAAGGCTTTTTCTTTGCCGTTTTTGTAATCCTCAACCACTTTCGGATTGCTGGCTACAACTTCATCGATAATCTTCTGCAGGGTCTCCTGATCTGAAATCTGTTCCATACCTTTTTCTTTAATGATATCCTCCGGTGATTTGCCGGTGAAAAAGATTTCTTCGAAGACTTCTTTAGCCATTTTGCCGCTGATGGTTCCTTTTTCAATCAACCGGAGCATACCAGCCAGATACTGCGGGGTCACCTTGCTGTCGGCTATTTCTATATTGTGCTGGTTTAACAAGCGGCTGAAATCACCCATCATCCAATTGGAAATTACCTTGGCATCAGGAAAGTATTGTACTGCCTGATCAAAGAATTCCAAAGTTTGCGGGGTAGAAGTAAGCCAGGTTGCATCATAGTCCGACAAACCATAAGTGCTGCTTAAGCGTTGCTGCGCCTGGTCGGGCATTTCCGGCAGGGACGACCGTACTCGCTCTACCCACTCCCGGTCAATACGCAGAGGTGGTAAATCTGGGTCCGGGAAATAGCGATAATCATGAGCTTCTTCCTTGGAGCGCATGGAACGGGTTACCTGTTTCTCTTCATCCCAGGTACGAGTTTCCTGCACCAATTCTTCCCCATCTTCAAGAGCTTCTATCTGACGCTTGGCTTCATATTCGATGGCCCTTTCCAATGAACGGAAGGAATTAAGATTTTTTATTTCCACCCGCGTCCCTAACTTGGTGGCGCCTTTGGGCCTCACTGATACATTGGCATCACATCGTAAGGAGCCTTCCTCCATCTTGCAGTCAGATACCCCCGCAAACAGGCAAATAGAGCGCAGCTTTTCCAAGTAGGCTCTAGCTTCGGCTCCGCTGCGCATGTCTGGTGCAGATACTATCTCCAAAAGGGGCACTCCACAGCGGTTCAGATTAACCAGTGAGGAAGTGGTGGTGGTAATCGAACCTTGATGAACCAGTTTACCTGCATCTTCCTCCAAGTGAGCTCTGACAATGCCTATCCGGCTATGTTTGCCATCTACGTGGATATCGAGATATCCATTAGCACAAATGGGCTGATCATATTGAGAAATCTGATAGGCATTGGGCAAATCAGGATAAAAATAGTTTTTTCTATCAAACTTACACACTTCCGCAATTTCACAATTCAAAGCCAATCCCGTTCTTATAGCATATTCGACCGCTTGCCGGTTTAGAACCGGCAGGGCACCTGGGAAACCAGAACAGACCGGGCAAACCTGGGTATTAGGTTCAGCCCCGAAGGCGGTTGAACAAGAACAGAATATCTTGGTGGCCGTCTTTAATTCAACGTGAACTTCCAGGCCTATCACTACTTCATATTCTCTATCCATTATTTACTCACCCCCAGGGTTGGTCTGGCTTTATGATAATCAGTGGCTTGTTCGAAGGAATAAGCCGCCTTAAATATAGTACCTTCATCGAAAGGTTTGCCAACTATCTGCATTCCTACCGGCATCCCACCTATAAACCCACAGGGAATGGACATCCCGGGAAGACCGGCCATGTTTATAGGAACAGTTAATATATCATTCATATACAGGGTCAGCAAGTCATCAGTCTGTTCTCCTATACGGAAAGCTACCGTAGGAGTAGTCGGTGCTATAATCAGGTCATGGTCAGCAAATACCTTAGCAAAATCATCAGCAATAAGGCGGCGCACCTTTAAAGCTTTCAAATAGTAGGCATCATAATACCCGGAACTAAGGGCATAGGTTCCCAGCATAATCCGCCGCTTCACTTCCGCGCCGAAACCAGCTGCCCGGCTCCGTGAGAACATGTCCACCACATTTTCAGCCTGCTGGTCGCGCAATCCATAACGGACCCCGTCAAAACGAGCCAGATTAGCACTGGCTTCAGCCGGTGCAATCAAGTAATAAGCCGGCAAAGCATATTCGCTGTGGGGCAGAGATACTTCCTCAACAATTGCTCCCAGTTGCTCAAAATGCTTGAGTGCGTTTAAGATTAGCTGGCGTATCTCGCTGTCTACCCCCTGCTGAAAATACTCCCGGGGATAAGCAATTTTCAGTCCCTTAATGTCAGAGGTTAAGAAGCTGGTATAATCAGGTACTGGCTGGTCAACCGACGTAGAATCACGGGGGTCATGTCCGGCTATAACATTTAATACCAGAGCACAGTCTTCAACATCCCGGGATATAACCCCGACCTGATCAAAAGAGGAGGCGTAAGCCATAACTCCCCAGCGGGAAACCCTTCCGTAAGTTGGCTTCAGTCCCACCACCCCACAGAAGGCAGCCGGCTGGCGAATAGAACCTCCTGAATCTGTGCCCAGGGAAAAGGGTACTTCACCAGCAGCTACTGCTGCTGCCGAGCCTCCGGACGAGCCTCCCGGTACTCTTTCCAAATCCCAGGGGTTTCTGGTAGGATAAAAGGCTGACTGTTCAGTAGAAGACCCCATGGCAAATTCGTCCAGGTTTAATTTTCCCAGCAATATTCCTTTATGCTCAGCCAGCCGGGCAGCTACCATTGCATCATAGAAGGGAACGTAGTTTTCCAGCATCTTTGAGGAAGCAGTGGTACGAATCCCTCTGGTACAGATAATATCTTTTAATCCATAGGGTATACCCCCCAGACCTGGAACAGCATCCCCTGCATCATATTGTTCGGCTTGCTGCAGGGCCAAATCGCCGGTAATAGTAACAAATGCTTTTACCTGATCCTCTACCTTATCAATACGCTCAAGGAAGGATTGGGTAATTTCCCGGCTGGATACTTCTTTCTGGTCTAACTTCTCTTTTAGTTCATGACAGGTTAATTCATACAATTCCACTGCTCTCACTCCCTAGATAATCCTGGGTACTTTGTACTGTCCATCTTCCACGAGAGGCGCGTTGCTGAGAATCTCCTCCCGGGACGGTCCTGGCTGAACTACATCTTCACGTAAAACATTATATATGGGCAAAATATGGTGAAGGGGCTCCACCTTTTCAGTATCAATTTCATTAAGTTTCTCAGCATATTCCAGAATAGCCGTCAATTGCTCGGCAAATAATTGCTTTTCCGGTTCAGTCAATTCCAACCGGGCTAAATAGGCAACCTGTTCAACTTGTTTTACACTAATAGCCACTAAAACGGCCTCCTTCGCCACATGTAATAATTTACTTCAATAATTATAGCAAAAAAGTATACTCTAACACGATCTAACTTGCAATCCCGCTTATATCAACGTAATCCTGGTGAAATACAAAGATTTGCGTCCTTTAACCTCAGGGCAATATTTGAAAAATAAGGGTAATCAGAGGCACCAGCAATATTCCAGGTAACAGGTTAGCTACTCTAATACGGGTTACTCCCAGAATATTTAAGCCCAAACCAGCAATTAAAACCCCGCCCAGGGCCGTAATATTATTGAGCATGACATCCGTGAGAAGGGGTTTGATAAATCCTGCTCCCAAACTTATAGTTCCCTGATAGATTAACACTGGAATAGCTGAAAACAGCACCCCAGCCCCCATACTGGCTGCAAAGAGCATGGAGAAAATGCCATCCAGCATGGACTTAACCAGAAGTATTTGGTAATTGCCGGTCAAGCCATCTTCTAATGACCCTACTACAGCCATGGCTCCTACACAAAACAACAGGGTAGCCGATACAAATCCCTTTACAAACGAGCTGTTTCCATTGCCAAAGCGATTTTGCAGCTGTTCTCCCCAAGTCTCCAGACGGGCCTCCCACTTCCGCCACTCACCAATAGCTGCTCCGAATGCCAGGCTAAGGCCTATTACCGCCAGGTTATCGGCTTTCAAGCCATACTGAACACCTATAATAATTATGAGCAGCCCCAGGCCATCCTGCATGGTCCGGCTAATGTGAGCGGGTATGCCTTTGCGCAAAGCTAAGCCAAGCAAACCAGCTCCAATAATCGCAGCTGCATTGATGATCGTTCCCGTCATGTTTCATTCATACCTATTCTTGCATATTGACAGCATTATACCCCTTTAATGCTGATAAGAAAAGGATGGGCTGGAATGTATACAATGCCACCTGGGGTGCAAACCACGATGAATGAAAACTATAACCTGCCATCACCGAAAAAAGGAAAACCTAAATTGTCATTGCTGCGAAATACTCCTTTTACCTGAGTCGAAGTCGACAGTAGGTTTACCCTTCGCACCTGTTCTACAGGTGAAAATTGCTGCGAAAACTGCCCTCGTGTCAGTACAAAAGGCAGTTATACTGTCATTGCGCGCGGCAATCTCTATGCCGGTCTACGCTAACCACGGCTTGGTAGGAGCGTTAGCCGGGATGCACGGGTATTAGCCGGCTCGCTCCAAGACTCCTCGCCTGCAACACATCGGCTTACTTCGGTGCGAAGCGAACCGCTCGGAATTCGGCATCCATGCACTCAGTCCTCGCTGCTCGAAACATCCTGTTTCTCGCTACGCTTCGCAGCCCTCAGTTTCGCCGTGGGTGGCAACGGCTCGTCGTATGTCACTCGCCCGGCTAATACGCCTGCTTAATCCGTGAAGCGATGTTTTCATTCATCGTGGCCTGTTCTACAGGTGACGATTGTTGCGAAAACTGCCCTCGCATCAGTACAAAAGGCAGCTATACTGTTATTGCACGCGGCAATCTCTATGCCGGTCTACGCTAACCATGGCTTGGCAGGAGTGTTAGCCGGGATACAGGGGTATTAGCCGGCTCGCTCCTCGCAATATTAATAGTGTTTCCAGAGAAACGAACACCGGAGAGCCGGAACGGCCGATGAAACGGCGCGGGCTGTATTCACAGCCATTATGTCGACGAGTTGAGCAGGGTCAGCAGGGCTTCCTCATCCAGAATGGTAATGCCCAACTGTACAGCTTTGTCGTACTTGCTGCCGGGATCGCTGCCCACTACCACATAATCAGTTTTGCGGCTTACGCTGGAAGATACCCGCCCACCCTTGGATTCAATCAGCTCAGTGGCCTCATTGCGGGTCAGGTTGGGCAGGGTGCCGGTCAGGACAAAAGCTTTCCCAGCCAGGGGAAGATCGCTTTTATCCAAAATCGTTTCTACAGTATTTACCCCTGCCTTTTGCAGGTTTTCGATAGTTGCCCGGTTGCGGGGTTCCTGGAAAAAGGCTATCAGGCTGGCAGCCATAATGTCACCTATTTCGGGAATAGTGGTAATCTCTTCTTTGGTTGCCTGGTAGAATTCCTCGATACTTCTATACCGTTGGGTTAGTATACGGGCGGTTTTTGCCCCGATATGCCTGATACCCAAAGCGGTGATAAGCCTATGCAGAGGCCGCTCTTTGCTGGCTTCTATAGCCTGCAGCAAATTAGCAGCTGATTTAGGTCCCATGCGTTCCAGAGCTTCCAGATCGGCAGCCTGTAGCCGGTACAAATCTTCCAGTTTGGTGACCATTCCTCTTTCGACCAGCTGCTCGACAATGGCTGGTCCCAGCCCTTCAATGTCCATAGCGGAACGGGAGGCAAAGAAAATAAGGCTTTCTTTGATACGGGCCGGACAATTGATGTTTTCACAGCGGATCGCCACTTCTCCCGGGGAACGCACGACTTGACTGCCGCAGGCGGGACAATTCTGGGGCGGAATAATCTCGATTTCCTGCCCAGTGCGGCGTTCCGGCAGCGGTCTAATTACTTCGGGAATTATATCAGCGGCTTTTCGCACCAGCACTATGTCACCAATGCGTATGTCTTTATCCTGCACCAGATCAAAATTGTGCATGCTCGCCCGGCTGACGGTGGTTCCTGCTAAAAACACCGGTTCCATTAAAGCTGTAGGAACAATAACACCAGTACGACCCACATTCACTTCCACGTCGATTATACGGGTTTCTTTCTCTTCTGCGGGAAATTTATAGGCAATGGCCCAGCGCGGACTGCGGGCGGTAGTACCCAAGCCTTCCCGCTGAGCTAGGGAATTTAACTTAATAACCACTCCATCAATCTCGTAGGACAGGTCATGGCGTTTAGCTTGGAGTTCCTGGCAGAATTCCCAGACCTGATCAATAGTCTGGGCCCAGCGTGCTTCCGGGTTGACAGGAAAACCCTGCTCACGTAAGTAGTTCAAGGCTTCCCACTGAGTAGAAATGCTGGTTCCTTCAATATAAAGGATGTCATATATAAATGCGGCCAAGGCTCGCTGGGCAGTAATGCTGGGATCCAGCTGTCGCAGGGAACCAGCCGCAGCGTTGCGCGGGTTGGCAAAAACCCGCTCCCCCTGCTCCTCTTTCTGCTGGTTAAGACGCACAAACTCAGCTTTAGGCATGTATATCTCGCCGCGAACTTCCAGGTGACTTACCGGTGTGCGCAATTTCAAAGGGATGCTGTGAATAGTTTTTACATTAGAGGTAACGTCTTCCCCTACCAAACCGTCACCCCGGGTAGCAGCATTAACTAGTATTCCGTTTTCATAAACCAGGGCTATTGACACCCCATCTATTTTTAATTCCGCTACATAGTCCCGCTGGGCATGGACCCTGGATATGCGCCGGTCAAAATCCTTCAGTTCCTGGAAGGAAAAGGCATTATCAAGACTCAGCAGTGGCTGACGGTGCACTATGCGCTCAAATTTATCCAAAGCTTTGCCGCCCACCCGTTGGGTAGGGGAATCGGGAGTTACTAATTCTGGATGGTTTTTCTCCAATTCCAGCAATTCTTTCATCAACTGGTCGTATTCACTGTCACTGACTAAGGGATTATCCAGAACATAATAATGGTAATCGTGTTTACGAATCTGTTCGCGCAGCTGTTCGGCTCTTTCCTGTAAAGATGCCAAACGTTTTCCTCCCTTCCGGTCTTTTAACTTATTTTTTCCAAAGGGGCAATATCCAAACGCAACAGCTTTACGCCAGCGTAATCAAATTCAACCGTAGCAATTTCTTCATTGTCATCCAGGTCCAACACCCGGCCATTGCCAAACTTCTTATGGTGTACCCGGTCACCTATGGTAATGATACCAGGAACAATCCTGGGGTTAGAAGGAACCATCAGCAATTCTTCCGGTATCTCCTGGATAAAGCGGGAGGGAGGGTTGCTGCGTTCAAATCCATACAACAGCCGGTTAACCGCTCGGGTCAGGTAAAGACGCTCCCGGGCTCTGGTAATACCTACGTAGCAAATTCTTCTTTCCTCTGCTAAATCTTCCGGGGTTTCACTCCGATAAGAAGGAAAAACTCCTTCCTCCATACCGGTCATAAATACTATGGGAAACTCCAATCCCTTGGCTCCATGAAAAGTCATCAGATGCACCGCATCGCTATAGTCCTGCTCATCATCATCCTGAGATAGAGCGGTCTGGGCTAGAAATTCTTCCAGACCTTCACCACCCTGTTCTTCAAATTCAATCGCCAAGGATCGAAGTTCGTAAAGATTCTCAATTCGCACCTCGGCATCAGGCATAGTCCGCTGCAACTCCTCAATATACCCGCTGTTTTGCAATACCTGATCGATTATTTCCCTTAAATCAGCACCTGATGTGGCCAGATCACCGATGTAGGATATTAAGCCGTAAAAATCCTGCAGAGCTGCGGCTGTTTTCCGGTTTATGCCTGGAATCAACCCAGGGTCAGTCAGGACCTGCAGCAGTGGCTGTCCGGTTTCTTCAGCAAATTGATATATTTTTTCCAGGTTTTTCTCTCCCACCCCGCGGCGGGGAACATTAATTACCCTGGCAAAGCTCAGGCGATCATTGGGATTACAGGCCAACCGCAGATAGGCTATGATATCTTTGACTTCTTTTCGTTCATAGAAACGCTTGCCGCCGATAATGCGATACGGGACATAGCGGCGTATCAAGGCATCCTCCAAAATACGGGACTGGGCGTGAGTACGATAAAATACGGCAAAGTCATGGTAGTTTCTGTTATCATGCGCCACCAAATCCTGAATGGTGTCAGCTACAAAAGCAGCCTCCTGAAAACTATCTCCCGCACAAAAATGTACTATCTTATCCCCGCCAGGCTTATTGGTAAAGAGAGTTTTCTCCTCCCGGTCCTCATTGTACTGAATAACCGCATTGGCCGCTTGCAGTATCACCTCAGTGGAACGATAATTCTGCTCCAGCTTAATAATTTTAACCTGGGGGTAATCATCCAAAAAGCGTTTGATATTGTAAGGCTCTGCTCCCCGCCAGCTGTAGATGGATTGATCAGGATCCCCCACCACAAAGATATTCTGGTGTTTTGCAGCCAGAAGTCTGGCCCATCGATACTGAGCATAGTTTGTATCCTGGTATTCATCAATTAAAACGTAACGGAACCAGTTCTGATACTTCTCCAAAACATCCGGATGATCTTCAAAAAGCCGGATACACAGCAGGATTAAGTCTTCAAAATCCACTACGTTAAGCTGTTTGAGACGGTAATTATATAAGTTGAATAACTCGAGATACCTTTCCCGTTGGGCATATGACATTTTTTGAGATAAGAAATACTTTTCCGGATCTGACAAGCTATTCTTGGCCTTTTTAATCGCATAGTATATTTCATCAGGTCGATTTTCAAAATCCCCCTGTTCTTTAAGCAAAGTTTTGATTA
This sequence comes from Bacillota bacterium, assembly GCA_029550685.1. Taxonomy (GTDB): domain Bacteria; phylum Bacillota; class Syntrophomonadia; order Syntrophomonadales; family Syntrophomonadaceae; genus DTU018. The sequence goes on along the minus strand of JAKPGY010000173.1, from coordinate 26,403 downwards.
TAGAGCGGCTATCAGCCTCATCAGCAATAGTGAAATTATGCTGGTAGCCTAACCTGGTAATATCCATGCGCAGGATCCGGTAACAAGCCGCATGAAAGGTCTGTACCCAGGCTCCTGTAAAATCGGGGATTAATTCCATTACCCGGCTCCTCATCTCCTGAGCAGCTTTATTGGTGAAAGTTATAGCCATGATACTATGGGGCGGAACCCCTTGCTCTATCAGATAGGCAATACGATTGGTCAATACTCTGGTTTTTCCGCTGCCGGCCCCGGCTAAAACCAAACAGGGGCCATCCGTATGCAGGACAGCTTCTTTTTGTTGTGAGTTTAGTCCTTCCAAAAGATTCATCAGTCTTCGCCTTCTCCATTAGCTAATTCTTCTCTATTTTAGCACACTTTGGGTGGCATTGGCCTTTTTGTGGAACAAATGTTCTGGAAAACCAGGCCAGAAGCGAGCTATGGCTGCACATACAACCACCGCCAGCAGCAGCCGGTAAATAAGTACCGGCAGCCAAATGGCACCAATAGCGGCAAATAGTATGGTATCCTCAAACACTGAATGGCATATTACCAGAAAAAGATTAATCATGTATATATCACTGTTGGTCAGAGTTCCCTCCCGGGCTGCCTGGATAATAATACCAGCACCATAAGAAATGCCAAAAACCAAACCAGCGACCAAGGGCAGCCCGGCTTCCCGGGGAAGTTTCATCCAACGGGTGAGCGGAGCCAGAACTGCAGTTAAATAACTCAGCCAATTTAAGTCTTTCATTATCTCAATAAAAATCATCAAGGGAATGACAATCAGGGCAATCTGTAAAACATTGCTCAGGCTTCCCAATAAAGCTTCTTGTAGAATTGCCAGCATAGGCCGCCTCCTGCTTTCAATTGTCACCTGTAGAACAGGCTATGACAAATGAAATAACTTACACCTGTCATCGTTTATGTCATTGCACGGAATGGCCTTCCGCAAGTCCTCATGACAGCAGACAGTAGGTTTGCCCCTGCCATACATAATAGGCAAATCGTTGGGAACATGCCCACATCGCCCCGCGAGGCGTTATCACGGCAATACCAAATTAAACAAATAACCTGATATGAAGGAAAGGGTGATTCTTAGCAAAATCAAGCCGGCCACTGGGACTCCAGTCTGTTTAGCTACCGCTGCTTCCATGGGCAAGCTGTGCGCCAAAAGCAGCATTACCGATATAATGGTTATCTCTCTTACGCTTGGACCCAAAGGAAGCATAGCACCGATAGCCGCATAAATATTGAGGAAATAACCTAATACCAGCGGCAGAGCAGCTTCTCCCGGCAAACCCAGTAATTTCATAATGGGGACCATATGCTGGGATATCCAGGGAAGTACCGGAGTATATTTTAGGATGGTAACACAGAAAAATACCGGTATAACAACCCGGGCCAATTCCCAGGTAATGAGCAGTCCGTTTTTGGTTCCCCTCAGAATGGTATTCCAACCCATTCCTATCAACACTCTCCTCGGGGTATGTTAACCATCTAATTCTATCACAGCCCTCCCGGCATGAGTAGATTTATGGTTAACCAAATTCATGGTACATTAGTATCAAAGTAGGCTTTTTAGGAGCTTAATATCATGCGTCGACTAGGTCTTGCCGCAGTACTGCTAGTGATGATCTCCTTTGTTGTGGTGTGGGGAACATATAACAATTCAGATAGGTTCATAGAACCACTTGGGGGGACTGCCAACGATAGGCAGCCATCTCCAGTTGAAACAATCCCTGCTTCTCAGCGGGTTATTGCTGACTGGATCGTCATAGGAGCCAGGGAAGAAGTGAAAAATGGCACTCGCTACGATGCCAGTTATCAGGCTATTAGTTATCCAGGGGGAGATGTCAGCCCTGACCGGGGAGCATGTACTGATGTGGTAATTCGAGCTCTGCGCCGGGCTGGTATCGACCTTCAGCAGCTCATTCACGAAGATATGACCAGTAATTTTGCAATCTATCCCCAAAAGTGGGACCTGAGTGAGCCAGATTCCAATATAGACCATCGACGGGTCCCTAACCAAATGACATTTTTTCAGCGCCATGGCCAATCACTTACCTGCCAGGTTGAGGGCCATCTAAATGAATGGAAGTGGGGAGATATTGTTTACTGGCGTTTTGATAACGGAGAAGAACATTGTGGGATAATCAGCGATCTCAAGAGTAAATACGGTAGACCGTTGGTTATTCACAATGCTGGTATAGCTGTAGAAGAGGATTGCCTGGAACGGTGGGAGATTATTGGCCACTATCGCTATCCTTTTTAATTGGCCAGCACGAAATAAATACCTCTACCAGTCGCGGATCGAACTGAATCCCTGCCCGTCGCCGTAATTCCTCAACTGCATCCTGATGAGACATTGCCTGGCGATATGGCCGGTCATTGGTCATAGCATCATAGGCATCAGCAATGGCTATTATGCGGCATTCCACGGGTATCTCCTCTCCTTCCAGTCCCAGGGGATAGCCCTGCCCATTCCACCATTCGTGGTGTTTCAGTATCCAGTCAGATATCCTTAAGAGATCTGGCACGGAGAGGGCGATACGATGGCCTATATCACAATGCCTTTGCATAATTCGGTGCTCATCTTCAGTAAGCTTGCCTTGCTTAAATACTATGGAATCAGGTATTCCCACTTTGCCGATATCATGAAATTGAGCTAACAAGCGCAAATCATTTACTGTTCGCTCGGATAAACCGATCGCTTGGGCCACTGCTTCTACCATCATCTGGAGACGTTCAGCATGACCATCGGTAATAAAATCCCGGGTTTCCAGTGCCTTCACCAAAGTTTCCACCATGGCACTACGGGCATTACTACCGCTGCGGAGTTTTTCCCTGTACATATCATCATCAGCTTGCTTAAAGATCTCCATTATAGGTATATTAGGATCTTCCCTGTACGCATATCCTAAAGAAATGCTAATGGGAAAATCATCATTGTTCTCGCTAGATTCCTTTACCGCCTTGCGAATAGACTGAATTCTTTCCTCCAGTAACTTGGGGGTAGCGTTGGGAACAATGGCGGCAAATTCATCGCCTCCCACCCGAGCCAGGATGTCATCCCCTCGGAAGCAGCCCTTCATTAAAGCAGACACCTCACGGAGCAAGCGATCGCCCTGTTCATGTCCCAGAGTGTCATTAATCAGTTTTAGCCCATCCACATCGCATATAATCAACCCGATGGAATTGGTGCTGTTTTCATGACGTTTTAACTCCTGTTCAAAGTAGAGACGATTATACAACCCGGTCAATGAATCATGCTGGCTTAAAAAAGTAAGCCTTTCCTGGGCTTCCTTTTGCTCGGTAATATCTCGTCCCACTGACTGGTAATAGACTATAACTCCGAAATTGTCAAAAATAGCTCGATGAGTCCACTGTAACCAGCGAGAATCGTTTTCAGCCTTCATCACCCGGTATTCCAGCGAACAAGAGGGGTTCCCCGGGGACAACCGGCTAAGCTGCAATTTTACCCAGGCTTGGTCATCGGGGTGGATGGGTATTTGAGAACCTCCTTTTAGAATCTCCTCCTTTTCCAGGCCAAAGTACCTGCAATAGGCCTCATTTACAAAAATAAGTTTTCCATTGGGAAGACTGCGGCAAATCAGTTCAGTTTGATCTTCCACAATACCCCGGTACTGGGCCTCGCTGAGTTCCAAGGCTTGCTGAGCTTGTTTGCGTTCGGTAATATCCTCAGCTAATACCATACCGCCGATAATAGCATTACGATCTCCATAAAGAGGAGAAGTATTAAGCTTTATAATACGCTCTGATCCCGACTTATGTATTAAGGGCAATTCGTAACTGCTTTTCACTTTTTGTTCAACCCGGTCTCGAATCCCTTTATAGACTTTACCCCTTTCATCTGGTCTGACGAAGTCAGCCACATGACAGCCCATAATTTCATCAGGATAATAACCCAGCACATCTAAAGAACGCTTATTCATAAAAGTTATGAGGCCGTTCCGATCATAGGTGAAAAACATTTCGTGCAGGTTGTCGATTAAAGTGTTCAAATACTCCACTTGCCGGCGCAGGTTTTTCTCACTATTCTGCAAAGCCAGCTCGGCTTTTTTCCGGTCGGTAATATCCCTTACAATACCCCGGAAGCCTACTACCTGGTTATCTTCCTTGATAGGAATAACAGTGCTCTCTACAATAAACTGGTTGCCATCTTTACGCTTTACGATCCATTCAAAGTCACGCACCGTTTTGCCGGTCTTATATACTTGATTGAAGGTACTTTTGACCCGTTTAGCATTCTCCTCATCCATAACGGCGCGGTAATTCTTACCCAACATTTCTTCGGTACTATAGGCAATTCTTTCAACTAGGTAACGGTTTACAAACTGGAAGTTGCCTTCCAGATCCACCTCAAAGTATCCATCATCAATACGCTCAATCATGTTGCGGTACTTTTGTTCGCTCTCGAACAGCGCTTTTTCCACTTTTTTACGCTCGGTGATATTGCGCATGATTTCTATGGCACCTACCAGATTGCCACTACGATCTCGCAAAGGCGCACTTTTGCAGGACAGATAGGAGCCATTCACCCCCAGTTGAGGGCAATATATTTCTGCGAATAGAGTGTCACCATCTTGTATATCAATGGCAGTGTTGCTATGGTCGATAAGTTGCGGATCCAGCGACATATCGATCAACATGGGGACCCGGCGGCCAAAGAAAGGAACTGCATACTCGTAATTGCTTCGCCCCAAAATATCGCGGGCTTTAATACCCGTCAACTCTTCCATAGCATGGTTCCACAATACCACTTGACCTTGCCGGTTTATTACAAAGGTTGGCTCCGGTAAGAAGTCGATAATAGTCTGCAGTCTCTGATGGGCTTCAGCCAAGGCGTTTTTATTGCTTTCCGATTCCTCCAACTGAGCGCGCAATTCTTCTTCAGCAGCCAGTTGCTGCTGGTTGGCCGCCACTAGTTCTTCACGAATTCTTAGAAGGGTTTCATTGCTAAGCCGCAGTTCCTTTTCCATTCGGCGCCTTTCGGTGACATCTTCGGCTAAAGCCATTTCCCCTACAACTTTACCGTTTTTAATAATGGGAGAAGCTTTCAAGAGAAAAACCCGTTCACTACCATTCTGATGGAGAACTTTCGTCATATAGGTATCCTCTTGGCCTAACTTCATACGCCGGTTCAGTTCCTCGATGAAATTATTCCGAAACCTTTCGGGTACAAATTCCCATAGATATCTCCCTATGGCTTCCTGGGGATTATAGCCTAAAATATCCTTCGCCTTACGATTCACAAAAGTGATTCTTCCGTTTGCATCATAGGTATAGAAAAGTTCGTTGATGTTGTCCAACAGCAAGCGATAATCTTCATTGTGGTCCAGTGTTAGCAGAACAGCATGCTCAGAACTACTTTGGCTAAAAACTAAAAATAGAATAGGACATAAATTTCCCATAGCCGGCAAAGGAAACGCACATACCTGGGCAGGAATCAGATCTCCATTGCGCTGAATATACTGGGTCTGATATAGACAGGGAAGCCCAGTGCTCACTGGACTAAGTTCAGAATGTATTTTTTCCCAATGTTTAGGAGCAGTAAGATCGGTTATCCAGTTGAGTTCCAGTACTTCCTGCAATTCGTATCCTAGTAAACCAGCCAATTTGGCACTACAGGATAGAATTTCCCCCTCCATTGTTCCTATTAATAAGAGGGATGGATGTCCTACAAAATATTCATGTAGGTAATTATAATTATTCCTGTTCATATCCAACCCTCCTGCTGAATTAAGGGACCTTAGGGTTTTTTCCATATTTCAGCCCTGCTTTTTAAAAAGCTAACTTCTCTCCTTATTCTTCCATTGTAGCGAAAAACCTTCCTATTTTTTTAAAATTTCACCGGATAGTTTCAATGTCCTAATTTGTTGAGTAGGTCCTATTGTTACATAAAACCAATTTTTTATAAAATTAGGATATAGTTCACTCTTGGTGATGGCTGTCTGATCGTATAAAATAATTAAAGTTTACCTAAGGCAGGTCCAAATATGAAAATTGAGACGGTTGATCTTCATAATTTAGGATTAAGTGAGGCTATGGCCAAAGCAGAAAAGAATTTGCTATGGTGTATAGAGCATGAAGTGGCAGTTATTGATTTCATACATGGCAAAGGTCTACATAGTGAAAGGCGGTTTTCCGTGATCAAGCAGGAACTGCGCCGCTATCTTAAAAACAGCGACCTGTTGAAGGATTCTGGATACCGTATCGTACCTGGCGAATCGGATCTCCCCATTGCATTGAGTTTCGATGAAGGTCATACTCTGGTGGTAAAGCGCGGGCTTGAAAAAGAATACCTTGGAGGGCAGCGCCAGCAACAAAAAAATCAACTGCTGTTTTCCCAACAAGGGCGCCAGGTGAGAAAGAATGCTAAAGCCATTAACTCTGCTAAGCGTAAGCGCAAACCACGTTAAAACGTAATTATTTGACGCTGATTAACGCAGATTTTTATGATTAATTATTTTAATTCTATCTTTCAAGAACCATATGCCATTTTTATTGGTGGCAAGTGTTCTTACAGGGAAGAATAGTCAGTGCAGAAAAGAGTATCTCCTGCAGGGTAATTTTCGTTACACTGTCTTTTAGTGCACTTTTCTAAGGAGGAATTATTGTGTTTATCCCTGTTACTGATCAAGTTTATCTGGTTTCACCTGAAGAGCGAGGTAATTTTCCCAATTCTTTTTCCTTTTATATTGATGATGAAATACCTACTCTTATTGATACCCCTTTGACCGTTTGGTCCCAGGCATTCCAAGCTAATTTAGGTGATAGGCCGGTAGAACGGATTTTGAATACCCATTTCCACCGGGACCATACCGGTTGTAACCACCTGTTTCCTGCAGCAGATGTTTATGCTCATCCTGCTGATATCCCAGCTATGGTATCAAAGGACACCTTTATAAGTTATTATGGTTTTGATCGACACGCTGACCCGGCACTAACCGAGCAAATAATGGCCTGGATAAAATGGCAGCCTTGTTCAGTAACCCATGAACTACACGACGGTCAAATCATTAAACTGGGCAACATCGACTTAACCGTAATCCATACCCCTGGGCATACTCCCGGGCACTGTGTATTCTACTGGGAAAAACAAGGCCTGCTCTTTACCGGCGATATTGATCTTACTAGCTTCGGGCCCTGGTATGGCAATATCAATAGTGACATTACCCAGTTAATTGGGTCTATTGAGAAGTTGATAAAATTGGGCCCCCAGGTAATTTGCTCAGGCCATAAAGGGGTAGTCGAACACAATGTGCGCGAGCAATTGGAGAAATACCTGGCTCGCCTGTTAGAAAAAGAAGAAAGTATATTAAAAGCTCTAAGGAAGCCTCAATCTCTCGATGAATTAGTACAGCACAAATTGGTTTACGGGCGCTGGGGGAAAGCAGAAGAGCAGTATTATTACTTTGAAAAAATAAGTTTACTGGTCCACCTGCGCCGCCTTATTGAGCTCCATCTAGTGGAGGAATACCAGGGCAAATACCGGGCTGTTACTAACCCTTCCAGTCAATGCGCACATATGTAAAAGAAGATATCTCGCAATAACACAGCGCATTTATTTTCACAGCAAGGATCTAATCAGCCTTGAGCCTTATGCCACCGTTTTTCATTCTGCAATTCCGGGAAAAGGGACAGATGAAACCTTGGGGAACGATATCCGGGCACTCATCCGTTTTTCATTCTGCAATTCCGGGAAAAGGGACAGGGTGCGGTCTAGCACTCCCTGCATGTAGCTTATGGCAATACCGTAGTTGGTTATAGGTACTCCCGCCTGCTCAGCCTGTTCCATCCGGTTCAGGTAGGAACGCCTGGTTATGGTGCAACCTCCGCACTGCACAATCAACTTATAATCCTTTAAATCTTTGGGGAAGGCAGGCCCTGCAGCTACCTGAAAATCGATATCTTTGCCGGTAAACTGCCTTATCCAGCGGGGAATTTTTACCCGGCCAATGTCTTCATGGAAAGGATGATGGGTGCAAGCTTCAGCTATCAATACCACATCGCCATTATTCAAGGAGTCGATAGTCCGGGCACCGGCTGCCAAAGAGGGTAAATCTCCTTTATACCGGGAAAAGATAATGGAAAAAGTAGTCAGGGGTATATAATCAGGCAATTGCTGGTGAACCTCCAGCACCGCTTGGGAATCAGTTATCACCAGGTCAGGAGGAGAACTTAGTTTATCCATCTGCTTGGCTAATTCCTTCTCGGTAACCACTAAAGCACTGGCCTGGTAATCCAGTACATTTCTTAAAGTCTGAACCTGGGGAAGAATCAGTCTTCCCTTGGGAGCACCCGAATCTATGGGTACTACCAAAACCACCATATCCCCTGGTTTCACTATCCCGTCCAGCAGTCCTGGGTCCTCTAAGCGCCCGGCATCTTTTTGATTCCTGATGAGATCTTTCAGGGCGGCTATTCCCCGTCCATCTACCGTGGATACCAGTACATAGGGCCAGCCTTTTTCTTGCACAGTCTGCTCCACACCCCGGTAGCGTTCCAGGTCAATTTTGTTAATCACCACGATAAATGGTTTCTTCTGTAGGGTCAGAGCTGCAACCAGGTCCTCCTCATAATCAGTTATTTTCCCATCACCGACAACCAGCAGCCCTATATCAGCATTCTCCAATACCTGGTTGGTTTTCTGGATACGCATTGCTCCCAATTCGCTGTCGTCATCAATTCCTGCGGTATCGATCAGCAGGCAAGGCCCCAGGGGATTTAATTCCACCGCCTTTTCCACCGGATCAGTGGTAGTTCCGGGCACACCGGATACAATAGCCAGATCAAAGCCCACCAGGGCATTTATCAACGATGATTTCCCCGCATTGCGGCGCCCCAAAACGGCAATTACCGTTCTCATGCCTTTGGATGTCTCATTCAAGCTGCTCAAATCACATAGCCTCCTCTGCTTGCAAATGGCCAGCAACCTTATTATCCTCGCTTTGTTGCTGACGTTTGGCCCAGCGCAACGAATCACCCCACTGCCATAATCCCAAACGGAAGCCGGCTTCTTCAATTTCCTCCTTTAGTTGAGGAAAGGACTTGTATTTTTTGTCAGCATACAAGCGGTAATCTTCCCGGTATTTAATGGGAGTCAATATGGGCATCACCACATTGGCACCGGCTCTTAAGCCCCATTTCAGCCCATCCGGTCGCAGGGACTGGAGAGCAGTGGAGGCCACCATATTGATATCCGGCATGAGAATACGAGTCAGGGCCATCACTTTCAGGGTATGAACCCAGGGATCCACCTGACTGGCTGACGGTTCTCGCCCCATGGGGGTTTGGGGATGAGGGATGTATGGTCCCATACCGATCATATCCACATCCATATCCACGAAGAACTGCAAGTCCGCCAGCAGGTGATCAGGGGTTTGACCAGGCAAGCCGACCATTATACCGGTACCTACTTGATAACCGATGTCCTTCAAGGCCTTTAAACACTCTATCCGCTTTTCCAGTGTCTGGGAGGGAGGATGGATGCTGGCAAAGAGTTGGGGATCCGTAGTTTCTATTCGCAGCAGGTAGCGATGACCACCGGCTTCATATAAACGCTTATAGTCCGCATAAGACAGTTCTCCTACACTCAAGGTAATGCCCAGCCCTATGGAGCTGTCCCGAGTAGTCAGTTCCCTGATTTCGCTTACAACTCTTACCAAAAAGTCGACAGTTTTCCTATCCGGGTTCTCCCCGGACTGCAAAGCCAGTGACTGAAACCCCATCTGATTGGCCTGTAAAGCCAAGTCTATTATCTCTTTCGCACTTAAACGGTAACGATTTATAGCGTTATTGTCCCGGCGCAGACCACAATAATAGCAGTTACGCTGGCAGTAATTGGTGAATTCGATTAATCCCCGCAAGTAAACTGCTTCACCACGAAACTTCCGCCTTACCTGGTCCGCCCTGGTAATTAACTCTTCCATCGTTTCAGGGTTGTTGTCCTTTAATATATTCTCTATCCAGCTCAAATCTATCACTCACTTCAAGTAATTTTTTAAAACCTGGACCATTTGGGTCAACTCCGGCTCCGGTATGGGACAGGGCTCATTAAGAACCATTCCCCAAGACTCGTTGATCTGTACCCGCCGGCCAGCACTGAGCATACTAGTTCCGTCCCCCCATACGTGTGACCAGCGGCGCCCATATATTTTGGTCCAGCGCAGTCCCAGCCCCGGATATGATTCCTGAACCGCCTGGTGGCAGGCCTGTAAGACCGGAAGCTGCCGGGCATAATACTCAATACGCTCTGCCAATTCCTTGGTCATAGAACAGCCTCCTTACAGGAATAGATCCCGCTCACCTGCTTCGATCCGTTCCAGCATGCCTTTGACCTTTTCTCTGACGTGCTCATTGGGCAGGGCATTAAATTCCTTCTCAATAAGGTAAGAGGCTTCCGCTTTGGTTTCCGGGCTGGCATAATCCAGCAGGTATTCCTTGAAGGTAAGGATGGCATTGGGCATACACAGGTTATGGATTTTACCCTGCTTGGTAATATTCATAAAGCATTCACCGGTTCGCCCGCAGCGGTAATCAGCTGTACAGAAGGAGGTTATGAAACCCATCTTGGCCAAATCGCGAATCATCTCATCCAAAGTGCGATTATCCCCGAGAATAAACTGCTGGCGGGTGTAATCCAAACTATTTTCTGAATAGCTGCCCACGCCGATGTTGGACCCGGCATCCAACTGGGTGACCCCTACTTTGATAACATCGTCGCGAACCTCGGCTCTCTCCCGGGCAGTTAAGATAAGCCCTGTATAAGGCACTGACAGGCGAATAACGGTTACCAGTTTCTTGAAGCAGTCATCATCCACCAGGTAACGGCTATTCTTAGTAAAGGGAGTATTGACTGCAGGTTGAATCCTGGGTACGGATATAGTATGAGGCCCTACTCCGCCAAATTTCTCCTCCAAGTCGATAGTATGCAGCAGCAGGCCCATGACTTCAAATTTCCAGTCATACAGCCCAAACAAAACCCCGATACCTACATCGTCCACCCCGGCTTCTATAGCCCGGTGGAGGGAATACAGCCGCCAGGGATAGTTGGCTTTAATTGTCCCTTTGGGATGCAGGCGCTGGTAAGATTTATGATGATAAGTTTCCTGGAATACCTGGAAGGTGCCTATGCCAACCTCTTTTAATATCTTAAAATCTTCTACTGACAACGGCGCCGCATTAACATTAACCCGGCGGATTTCCCCGTTGCCAACCTTGGTGTTGTAGGCCCGGACCAGGGTATCTGCCATATAATGAACATTAGAAGAGGGATGCTCTCCATAGACCATGATCAGCCGTTTATGACCTTGTTGAACCAAAGCGGCTACTTCTGCCTCTACTTCATCCAAAGTCAGCCGGTGGCGCACCGTTTCCTTATTTGACTTCCGATAACCACAGTAAACACAGTTGTTAACACAGTAATTGCTGACATAAAGAGGAGCAAAGGTAACTACGCGGCGTCCGTATACCTTCTCCTTAATCTGGTATCCTACTTGATACATTTCCTGCCAAATATCTTCATCCTGGCAATTCAACAGAGCTGCGGTTTCATCCGGGTCCAGCCGCTGCAGTTCCAGGGCTTTGGCCATAATCTCCCGCAATCTGGTCCTGGAAGGTTGTTGGTTGGCCAGCAAAGCCTGGTTAATTAGTTCTTCATTGACAAAATCCCCTCCCTGGTTCAGGTATTTCTCATCCTGCTCAGGTTTAATAACATTATCTATCCATTCTTGTAAACTTACGCTATTCATAATAATTACACCCCTTAATCAAATAGACAATAAAACTCATAGGGTTTCCACGTCTCCGGCTATTTGGTACTACCCCCTTTGGCCAGGGCGCTTTTTACCGTCACTTTAGGAATATTGCCTAATTTACCGGTTAAAGCTCCCAGTTCATCAGTGGTACCGTCTACAATCAGGGCTATCACGGAAACGTTGCGTTCCCGGTAAGGAAGGCCCAAACGGCCTACGATCATATCAGCATGTTCATGCAATATCTGATTGACCTTGGCAGCTACTTCACGGTCTTCGATGACAATACCGATTACTCCCAGTCGTTTTTCCACCATACTGCACTCTCCTTGGCATAAAAATAAACCGCTCCTGAAAAAGAGCGGCCTTAAGCTAACAAGTCTACTTATTAACTTATCAAAATAAGTATACTTATTATCATTTATAATGTGGCCCCTCTAATTCAGCTAACGCCTTATTATCAGGATATATGCTGTTTTGTTTAGATCTGAATCTTGTTATCCGATCTTATAGATATTTTTTGTTCTTGGGATGATAGTGTGTATGCAGCAACTCATGCGACTTGTGCCCTAATGGCTCATGCAAGAATTCATCGTAAATCGTTTTGATCTCAGGATTCTCATGGGATTTACGAATCGGTGTCTTTTCATCTTCGACGTAGATGGCTTCTATACGTTCAGCCCGTTTGGCATTAGCTTTAGTTATGGGCTGACCACCGCCGCCGATACAACCTCCCGGACAAGCCATGATTTCGATGAAATGATAATCGCATTGCCCGGCTCGTACCTGATCCATTAATTTCCGGGCATTGCTCAAGCCATGAGCTACGGCTACTTTTACTACTGTTCCATTAAGATCCACTTCCGCTTCTTTGATGCCTTCCATACCGCGAACTGCCGTGAAGTTAACATCCTTGAGCTCCTGCTCAGTGACAACTTCATATACGGTTCTCAGAGCTGCTTCCATAACCCCGCCAGTGGCACCAAAGATAACTGCAGCGCCAGTATACTGACCCATCCAGGGATCGAACTGGGAAGGAGCCAGTTTGGAAAAATCAATTCCGGACATGCGGAACAGCCTGCCGATTTCGCGGGTAGTTAATACTAAATCCACATCCCGGTAGCCGCTGTCGCACATCTCAGGGCGGCTGGCTTCGAATTTTTTAGCGGTACAGGGCATAATAGATACAGAATAGATCTTGCTGGGATCAATATTCATTTTTTCAGCCCAATAGGTTTTTACCAAAGCCCCGAACATTTGCTGTGGAGACTTGCAGGTGGACAGGTGATCCAGCAAATCAGGATAAAAAGTCTCACAGAAATTGATCCAACCTGGGCTGCAGGAAGTGAACATGGGCAGAGTTCCGCCCTCTTTTAGTCTCTTGAGCAGCTCGTTGCCTTCTTCAATAATGGTAAGGTCAGCGGTGAAATTGGTGTGCAGTACATAGTCAAAACCTACCTGGCGCAGACCACTCACAAATACTTCCATCGGAAGCTCACCGGTTGCCATGCCAATTTCTTCACCTAAAGCTACGCGCACCGCAGGAGCAATCTGGGTAACTACTACTTTGTCAGGATCAGCTATGGCAGCCAGTAATTCATCAATCTGCTCATTCTCGTAGATAGCTCCCACCGGACAGGCATGAATGCATTGCCCGCACATGACACAAGGACTTTCTATCAACGGTTCTCCCATGGTGGGAACTACCATGGACGAAACACCGCGATTTTCCAATCCCAATGCATATACAGATTGAGTTACCGAGCAAGCGTCGATACAACGCCGGCATAAAACACACTTGTTCTGATCACGCACAATGGAAGGCGTAGACCGATCCAACTCATAACCACGGGTCTTATATTCGAATGGATTGTCGCGAATGAAATACTCAGCTGCCAGATCCTGCAGTTCGCAGTTCTGGTTGCGTATACAGTTGAGGCAGTCCTGAGGATGATTTGACAAGATTAGTTCCAGAATCATGGTACGGGCTTCAATAACTTTGGGTGTTTTGCTCTTTACGACCATGCCTTCTGTAACTGGTGTAGAACAGGCAGCTTGAAGAAGCCGGTTCCCCTCTACCTCACACACGCAAATACGGCAATTGGCTTTAACTGCCTGGTCCGGATGCCAGCATAGGGTAGGAATCCTGATGCCGGCCTGTGCTGCTGCTTGCAGAATAGTCGAGCCCTTAGGAACAGTTACTTGGATCCCATCTATAGTAAGATTTATCATTTACTTTCACCCCTCCTTCTTATATGAATTTGGCTTCATAATCAGCTCTAAAGTGCTTAATGGTGGACAAGGCCGGAGTCGGAGCGGCCTGTCCCAGGCCACATAGGCAGGAATAAGTCATAACTCGGCCTAATTTCTCCAGCAGATTCAGATCTTTCTGGCTGCCTAAACCTGCATTGATTTTTTCCATAAGTTCTGCACAGCGAGCTGTACCTTCACGGCAGGGAGCACATTTGCCACAGGATTCATGTTCAAAAAATTCGATAATACGCGTAACGGTATCTACTATTTCCCGGGTCTCATCCAGCACAAACACAGCCCCAGATCCCAGAGTGGCTCCAATGGCGGCCATGTTGTCAAAAGCGATGGGAGTATCCAATTGAGATTCAGGAATGAAAGCACCTGATGTTCCGCCAATTTGCACGGCTTTGAACTTCTTGCCTCCCGGAATACCTCCGCCCAACTTATAAATGACTTCCCGGATAGTGGTATTAGTAGGAACTTCAAAGAAAGTCTTGTTGTTTACGTCCCCAGTAAGAGTAACTACTTTGGTTCCTGGGTACGAAGGTACACCAATGGCTGCAAACCATTCAGCACCTTTATCCATAATCACGGGAATGTTGGCAAATGTCTCTACGTTATTAACAATGGTGGGTTTACCCCATAAACCTTCGGATGGCGGGTAGGGCGGTTTGAAACGGGGTTCGCCCCGCTTGCCTTCCAATGATTCAATGAGGGCAGTTTCTTCACCACAAACATAAGCACCGGCACCACTGCGAACTTCAATATCGAAGTCTCCCAGAACACCTTTTTCTTTGGCCTGATCAATGGCTGTTATAAGGATTTCTACGACGTAAGGATATTCGCCACGGCAGTAAATATAGCCCTTTTTGGCACCTATGGCATGAGCACAAATGGCCATTCCTTCCAAAAGGGTATGGGGATCGTTTTCCATAATCAGCCTGTCTTTATAGGTTCCAGGCTCACCTTCATCCGCATTGCATACCACATATTTTTCATCAGCTTCTGCTGCATAGGCAAAGGACCACTTCTGCCCGCAATTAAAGCCGGCTCCTCCCCGACCTCTCAGATTGGACTTTTTAACTTCTTCTATTACCGCTTTGGGGTCCATGGTACGGGCCTTTTCCAGAGCTTTATATCCGCCCTGGGCTAGATAGTCGTCTATCTTCAGCGGATCAATCTTGCCGTAGTTTCGCAATACAATACGTATTTCTTCCGCCACTTATATGCCTCCCTTCAGCATGAAGTTGTAAATGAACTCACTTTCACTAGCCCAGCAATAATTAAGATTAACGGTATTCAGCTAAAATGCTGGGTATTTGGGCTGGTTTAACATCCAGGTATGGCTTGCCATTAATAGTAATTACCGGAGTAGCCTGGCACTGTCCTACGCATTCAGTAAATTCCAGAGCAAATACTCCATCCGGGGTGCTTTCTCCCATTCTTACCCCCAGTTCCCTTTCCAGTGCAGTAACGACCTCGGCAGCACCGGCTACATGGCATGGGGCACTTTCACATATGCGAATTACGTTCTTGCCCCGGCTCTTGACTGAGAACATGGAGTAAAATGTGGCCACCCCATAGGCATCAGCTGTAGGAATGTTGAAAACTCGAGCTGCTTCAGCAACAACTTCCTTGGGCAGATAGCCTAGTTCGGCCTGGACAGCATGATAAGCTTCTATCAAACCGCCCGGTACATCTGCATAATCACTGATAATTTTCCGATAATCCAAACCTTTTCCCCTCTCGTCTGAATTATTTGAGATTAAGTTGGTTGCCTATATACCCAAACCTACTCATCCCCTAAATAAGAATACAATATAAGGAAACTGAATATAAAAGCTGCCCTTTGCTCATTTTCACTCCATATTTTAATATTAATGGTAAGTATTTCTATTATTTATCTGTTTTGACGCTTTTTTATGTTTTATGCTTTGTTGATGATATTAAAATTTATTTATATGCTTCTACTTTCCATCAACGGGGAAAAATAATTGGCTTAACGCGATAGTCATATGCTTTTAATGGGGGTGAAAACTAAGAAAGCATCAGCGGACTTGTGGTTAGGGATGATTAAATATTAACATTATTAATGCTAATTATGATTCAAGGTAGCGATACAGGCACGCAAAGAAGTACACCAAAAGCCCTCCCAACAAAAATCCGGCCAGTACGTCACTAGCATAATGCACATTCAGATATACCCGGCTTAAACCAATCGATATTATCAGTATTACAAGCAGATATGCTCCCCATTTGCCGCTTTTATGGGGCAGGTTGGTCCACAGCAGATAAGCAATAAATCCATAAAAGGCCATGGAAATCATAGCATGTCCTGAGGGGAAGCTGAATCCGGTGGCATAGGTCAGGTGCTCTCCGGAGGGCCTAGGTCTGCCGAAGATGTCCTTAAGAATATGCATTATGCCCCAACTTGACACTAAACACAGATTCAAAATCAGCCCTTGCAAGTTTTTGCCCCACCGGATACATACCAGCATGGAAACAACGCCTCCAATAACAAAGGCTAATGGTGAACCTAATTGAGTAATCCAGCTAAAGTATTGATCCAAAGTTGGATGAGATATATTCTCCATCCACAGTTTTACTATCCGGTCAAAAGCCAGCTCATTGGCCAAAGGGCTCCAGGCATTCATTTAATAAAGATAGATTCCTCCCTAATAAATCGAGTTGTTATTTATTGTATCTTTTCCAATAAGTATTTAGACCTACTTTCAGACAGCATAAAGCCAGCATCCTAAAGATGCTGGCTGCAAAATAAACCCATCACGTTTTCGCCATGGAGCTAGAAAAAACGGATACGAAATGGTAATTGTGATTTTATTTCTTGCTTCATCAGCTCAACATTGGCTTGGTAATCATCGGGGCTAAGGCATATTACCGTACTAAAAGCCCAGCACAAACCCAAATAAGGCATGATTTTTGTCATATAGGGCTCTCCGGCAGGATAGCGCAGATGCAGAAGAGGGTGGAGATC
The DNA here is from genome assembly GCA_029550685.1 of Bacillota bacterium. Lineage (GTDB taxonomy): Bacteria > Bacillota > Syntrophomonadia > Syntrophomonadales > Syntrophomonadaceae > DTU018. The sequence goes on along the minus strand of JAKPGY010000173.1, from coordinate 9,357 downwards.
TATGCTGGCCAAATCCCTGCAAAGCTGGTGATCATCAATACCCGTATAAGTCTGATATTCAGCCACGTCAAATTCTTCATCAGCTGTGGCTGCTTTTTTTATCCGCCGCTGAAAACATTGCTTAATCAGGTGGAGTTTAACATCTCGTTTAGTGGCTAAAAACTGGAAAAACCGGTAGCGCCTGCTCTTGATCAAGGTGGTTGGATCAGCAATTGTTACAATCATTCCCTTAGGGTTCATACGACCTGCTGATACCTTTAATAGGTTTATAGGATCTTTAAAATGATGTAAGGCTGAGGAATAAACGAATAGATCATACTCAACATCCTGCTCTAAAAAAGAAAAAGCATCGGCCTCTACAATGTTTAACTCCAAACCCAGCTTGGCAGCCCTCTGGCGGGCAATATTCAACATTTTATCTGACAAATCCACCAGGAAAACTTCACTATCAGGCTGGATAGACTTTATCACAAAGGCAGCCTTGCCGGCACCGCCGCACATATCCACGGCTCTCACCGGTCGGCCCAACTTTTCACGCATAGCTTTTAGGACTGCTGCCAGTATGATCTGGTATTCTATGTAGGAATAACGCGGTTCTTCGAAATCCTCATAAAATTTTACAATATCGTCCCGCTGGTACTTTTCTATATTGGCCCGTAAAATTTCCTCCTCCGAATATTCATGCCATTTTTTGCTGCTCATTATACTCCCCCTGCCATATTTGTCTGCCACTGTTTTCGGTATCAGTTTACTTAATTCCTTTTTTTAACGCGGCGAACTACTATTCTCAGCACCAACACCTGGGAAGCAATATTCGGGAGAGCGGGCTGGCACACCTTTGAGCTGGGAATTGATTTTCATGGATTTACACAAAATATATAAAAATCAAAAGGAGGTAGGTTTGTGAACAAACAGATGCGTCCCTACGGAAAACCAGGCGGCCTTTTCCCCACTGATTTTATGAAAGAACTCTTCAGTCCTGCCGGATGGGGCAATTGGCTGGATCACACCTGGTTCCCAGCTCTATCGCCTATCCGCACCGATATTAAAGAAACCGCTACCGAATATATTTTAGAAGCCGAAATGCCAGGTTATGAAAAGCAGGACATCGACGTAGAATGGCAGGACGGTCAGTTAATCATAAAAGCACAGCGCCAGCAAACTGTGGATGAGAATGAGCGGGACTATGTAAGACGGGAACGCTCTTATGGTGAAGTTTCCAGAAGTTTCTGGGTTGATAATATCCAACCTGAAAGGATAAATGCTGAGTATCGAGATGGTATTTTAAAAATAGTTCTTCCGAAAGCATCCCCAACCCGGGAGCCGGGAAGGAAAATCGAAATTAATTAACAGAGGATGGATTAGGCCATCCTCTTGTCATTGCTGTGAAAACGCCCTAGCGATGGACAGACCCGAAGCCTTCTTATGTGTCATTGCGAGCGCGCCGCGCGTGGCAATCTCTAGTCAACTAACGATTTGAGTTAACAGATCGCCACGTCGCTATGCTCCTCGCAACATTAGCCGTGAGCAATAGCGAACATCGGTAGTGCCGGAACGGCCGATGACAGGTTCAAGCTTTCGTTTATCGTGGCCTGTTATTCAGGTGATAATTGCTGTGAAAATAGCCCTCAATGTCCAAAAAGGCTACTGGTCATCAGGAATATTAGCCGGCTCGCTCCGGGACTCCTCGCCTGCAACACATCGGCTTGCTTCGGGGCGAAGCAGACCGCTCGGAATTCGGCATCCATGCACTCAGTCCTCGCTGCTCGAAACATCCTGTTTCCTCGCTCCGCTTCGCAGCCCTCAATTTCGGCGTGGGTTGCCACGGCTCGTCGAACGTCACTCACCCGGCTAATACTCCTGCTTAAGCTGTCCAGCAATGTTTTCATTCATCGCAGTGTGTTCTGCCGGTGACATTCACTGGCAGGAACCGGTTCCGGTAACGTACCAAGTGATCAAAGAAAGTCCGGCCGAATACAATGGCAAAGATTACATTTCCCACCGCATGCATGGTATCAAATATAAAACTGCTGGCCCATATCGAAACCAGGGTCTGCCAATTCAGGGGGTAAACGAAGTTTAGCCAATGCCACGTGTTCATAAATAAACCAAAAAAATAACCGGCCCCGGCTGACACAACCAGAAATGGCATTAATACCAATTGGCTCTTGTTTTGGCCCAGGACTCCTCCTATAATCCCGCATATTCCCCAGGCTATCATCTGCCAGAGGGTCCAAGGGCCATGACCCAGAAAAAAGTTGGAGATGAGTCCGGCCATGGTGCCTACTATGAAACCGGTGCGGCTGCCAAAAACATAACCACTCAACAACACTAAAAAAGTAGCAGGCTGAACACTGGCTACCGCCGCAAAAAGAATCCTTCCCAGAGACGCCAGAGCTGCCAGGGTAGCCGTTACTGAAATTGCGATGGTATTAACCGGCTGGTGGCCGGCGGACCACATTAAGAGCCCTAAAAAAACCAGGAGCACTAGGGTACTTACCAGACCCCAATTCAATGATGCTATCGACCAGGAGCCCAGAGTAACCCCCAAAGAGGCAGCAGCTATTCCGCCAAGTAGAATTAACGGTATCAGACCTTTCCTGGTCATACTTCCAGCATTTCCTCCCCTGAGTAATTACTATTGGCAGTATCCGATATTGTTCCTTGCTGTAAATATAAAAGTTGATCCGCGAAAGTGTTGGCCCAGTACTGGTCATGGGTGGCTACCAGAATGGCTGTCCCCTGATTGGCTAAATCCCGTAGAATAACAGCTAAATCATTCTTTAATCGGTAGTCCAAGCCCCGGGTAGGCTCATCCAGAAGCAGTACTTGCGGCTGAGCCACCAGAATTGAAGCCAGAGCGGTTCTCTGCCGCTCACCCCAGCTCAAATCACGGGGATTGCGATGAGCTAAAGGTTGTAGATGCAACCGCTCCAGCAGCCTGTTTATGCGCGAGTAATCCTTTAATTGCAGACTGCGATAGGTGAATTCAACTTCCTGACGTACCGTGGGTGAGAAAAGATAGTCCCCCGGTTCCTGGGACAGGTATCCTACTTTTCTGGCTAACTGGAGCGCCGGCATTCGGTAAGGATTCTCTCCACAGATATCCACTTGCCCTCGGCAGGGTTTGATGGTTCCCAAAAGCAGTTTTAATAAGGTAGTCTTGCCTGCTCCATTAGCCCCCATTAAACAGGTTATTTCCCCAGCTTGCAAATCCAGGCTGAGCTGTTTTAAAACAGGTTGTTGGGCATGGGTATACCAAAAATCTACACTCCTGAGTCCCGCTACACGCTGGCCCTTGTTGAAAGCAGATATTCTTTTCGCTTTATTACTGGCCTCTGTCCCCTGATAGCCAACCAGCCAGCTGATTTTATCGGTAGGTTGAGCCTGTACCTTTCCCTGGTTAATATACAATACTTTATCTACCCGCTTAGCCAACTTATCCAGCCGATGCTCGGCTATTACTACCGCCATTCCCCAATGTCTACGGCATTGGTCTAAATAATCCAGAAACTGATCTGCAGAATCCGCATCTAATTGGGACAAAGGTTCATCCAGTAATAACAATCGAGGCCTTACCGCCATTATGGATGCCAAGACGGTCATTTGCTTCCATCCCCCGGACAAGTGCAGGGTGGGGCAATACAACCAGGACTGCATGGCAAACACTGCCGCTATTTCTTGCAGCCTATCCTGCATCAAATCCCGGGCATATCCCACATTCTCCATGCCGAAAACCAGTTCCTGATCGACCCGGGTAGTTACCAGCTGGCTTTCCGGATCCTGGAACAGAATCCCTATATGCCGGCATAAATCACGATGGGGCCACTTATCCAGATCTTGACCGAGCAGCTTTACCTGCCCGTGCAATCTGCCCCCATAGAAACGAGGTGCTAACCCCCCCATAACCCTTAGCAGAGTAGACTTTCCGCTGCCCGAGGGACCGGTTAGCAAAACCGACTGCCCTTCCAGCAATTCAAAATATACATCCTGTAAATCAGGGCGTTTGCTGTCCGGATAAGTATAGCTCACTTTCTGTAAGCTCATCAGCGGTGGCAGCAAGATCACCCCCTGTTCTCAGTGCAGGTATTACCAGCAAACCACCTATAACCAAAGCTGGCCATATTTCCGTCCATCGGATTAAGCTTAACTGCGGATAATAGGAATACTCTACCCATCCTGCAATCAGGGCCCAAATGCTTATAACTCCAGCAATTGTCAAGCATAGTGCAGCCCAACTGTCATGTCTTTGCCAGGCATTCTGATAATAACTGGTGCGGGGGCCGCTTCCAAAACCTCGTCCATACATGGATTCAGCCATGGCAACCGAACGTTCCAAACTGGATAGCAATAGTATGGAGCTAACCGGGAAAAAACTTTTAACCCGATTAATTACCCCTCTGCCGGTCCACTCTACACCCCGGCAGCGCTGCACTTCAGATATACGATGATACTCTTCCATCATCAGGGGTATCAGGCGCAGGGTAAGATTAAAAGTTAAAGCCCAACGCGCTCCAAACAAACTAAGCATTCCCAGTACTTTAGCCGGGCTGACCAGAGCAAAAAAGGAAGCACAGCTGCTGATAATCACTAACAGGCGAAGGGCCATTCCCACACCGTAGAACAGGGCTTCCCAGGTGAATGGCAGATAATAATTTGCTGAAAACAGAATTATGGGGCCATTGAAAATTGGAGTGCTACCCGCCCTGGAAAACAAGACATTGAGAATAATAATGAATATGATCAATGGTATACTCATGCGCAGGTAGGCACTCCAGTAAGATATGGTATCAGCCGTCCACATCAATACAGCTATGGCAGCCAACATAGCCAGTAAATAAACGGGATGGTCAAAAACAAGGGCAAAAACCAGCAGGTAAAGGTGCATAGCGGCCAATACACCATAGTGCAGTTTAAACAAAGGGCGGTTCTTTTCTATAAACACAGGAATCTGGTACATATTTAATCCTCATAACCTCAATGATACATGTCTTAATCTGCAGGTAGGGCTATAATTTGACCACCCTGCACCGCCAGTCCATATTTCCAGCGTAGCTCCTCTGGATGTGAACATAAAATCCGGGCTGCTTCTTTTACTCCCTGATCATCGAATCCAGCAACCAGCCACAGAGGGTTATTATCTCCCAGGCCCTTACCGCTGGCAACTATCACTCCAGTCCCTTCTCCCAGGACCCGCTTAATTTTACCGTCAACTGCCAATAGTTCAACCCCATTGCTAGTAAAATGTACACTGGACCCGTTCCGTCGATAAGACTCATTCCACTCTTGAAAGTAGGAGTATTCCTCTAATTCGGTCCAGGCACCGATCACCATCACCGGAGTAGTAGGGCGCTCCAAAAGAGGTATATTCTGAATTAGATCAGCAATCTCTACCGAGCGAATCCCACTGGCACCCATAGCTTCCCGGCATTGCCGGGCTAGCTCCATCCAGCGTTGTGTAGCAAGGATCAGAACCCCACTGTCTTTCAGAGGCTGTGGATAGCAGCCAATTATCGCCGGCTGCCCAGGACCGTTGCTCCAGGGATGATAATCCCACCAGATGATGTGTCCGGGGGATGGATTAATCTGATTAGCCCCTACAGGCGCGGCCACACCATTGACGTAGAAAAACCAGTCAAAGCGTTGTCCGGAACTATTGGTAGATTCCAGGCCATTGATTCCCTGGACGAATGCGCCCCCATAACCGGTTTTGACTAGCCATTCTCCCCGCATATAGTCCATAAGACTGCCGGCTGAATTGACTTTTACCTGCTGGCTGTCCAATATCTCCCGGCCAAAGTTTCGACTTAAATACAAAATGCAGGAGTCTTCACTGGCTGTGGCTACTGGTTCAGCTTCCTCACTCTGGGTGGAGATCTCCGACTCAGTTACGGAATCTTCCTGTTCATGAGCTTCCTCTGGTGCTATCGGTTCCAGCACCAGCAGCATTGATTCTTCACCTGTAATTTGCGGCGACGTCGCTTGATTTTCGCTGTTACTGCTAATTGGTTCCGTTCCACAACCGGCAACAACCAGCAGCAACAGTAGCAGAGCACCAACTGCTATCCGTCTTCTCATCATTATCTAACCTTTCAGCTTGGCAAATCAGCCTTTTTCTTTTCCAAAGCCAGCCAAGCTCGGTAAATAAAAACTGATGCCTCTTTTCGGTTTATCAATTGTTCCCCGGCAAAAGTACCGGATACCGGTGTCATTATCCCCGCATTCAGTATGCAGCTTACCGACTCAGCTGCCCACGCTGGTAGCTCATCACCGGGCATTAGCTCCTGGTTCGGCTGTAGTTGAACATCATACGCCTTTAGCCAGCGGTCCAAAATAGAAGCCATCTGATAACGGTTGACCAACCCGTCTGGATAGAAATGTCCGCTGGGATAACCTACCATAACCTCTTGCTCCGTCATAAAGATTACTGCCGGCGTGAACCACTGCTCTTCTCCTACATCCAAGAACCTTGACTGGAATGCCGGAACCGGCGAGCCAGACAGGCAATACAGCATCTGAGCCAGCTCAGCCCTGCTTAAGGTTTTCTCCCATTCAAAACCCTGTCCGGTTCCTTTAATTACACCGCGTTTAATTAAAAACTCGGTAGGATCCAATATTTCATGGTTAGCCTGATAATCCACAACCCTGGCAACCGACAAAACCCCATATTGTCCCGGCTGGTAAATCTCAAACACTATCCAGCCTTCCTCCCAGTCTACTGCGCCGGGTAGGGGCAGCCATTGCTGACTGGCTGGATCATAATGAGCAGGAAAGAGGCTACCGGCCTCAGCTGGTATAGCCGCTCTTATTGCTACGACAGCGGGATTGGTCAGGCTGCCTTGCTGCATATCAATGGTGAAAACACCCGTTACTAAGTCATTGGACCTGGAAAACTCTGCGGTAGTTTCTTCCCTTACCGTTACCAGCAACGGATAATTCCTATTCTGGGCAGGAAAACAAAATATGATCTCCTTCTGAGGGTCAACCAACCACAAGTTTTTCTCATCAATTTGACCGCTCAAATTTACACTATGGCGGTTCAACTGTTCATTTAACTCCCGGTGCAGCTGCTCGTCCATAATACTGCCGCGCTGAAAGCTGTTCGATTCCTCTCTGATATTTGCCAGCATGGCTTTCAGTGTCTTCATGGTGTCTTCTGCCCAAGTCAATAATGCTGCTAACTCTGGATCTTTTTCAGATGCTTCTATAACAGGCTCTGGCACCTCTATATCCGAGTAAGGATTACCAACATCCTTGCCTCCGTCCAGGGTGTAGAGCCAGCGGATATCATCCTCATGACATACTCGTACCTGATTGGCACCCGCAGGAAAAAACTGTCCATTCACCGAGTATAGCCATCCGCTCAATGGGTAACCGGGTTTTTTTTCGGATAATCCGCCTAAGCTGGTCACATACCCATTGGCATGGATACTGTAAGGGATACCTTTTTGCTCCAGAATGCCTATTAGAGCATCCAAAACAGTAGGAGCCCCGGTAGTCCATGACCAGGCCTGGCGTGGTAAAATAATGCCGGTTGAAGGATCGCCCACGATGGTTATGAAAACTGTCCCGGACGTGGAGACATCAGTTCCGGCATCGCCCGGGTTATTTGGAGTTCCATTATTGGGCTTTTCGATGGTGGGCATTATCGATTGATACTTGGATTTTCCTGCTGCCAGGTCACCCAGAGCTAGCAAGGCATTACGGGTGGATACCCGGTTAGGTTTAGTGGGATCATTCCAAGGACTTGCTTCAGTGCTGTATACAAACCAGCCTTGCCCAGACTGGAATTCTATCAGCACATCTACCATGGTTTTATCTCCCCGTACCCACTCCGGTGCAGTAGGATCAATGCCCAAGGCGATTAAAGCTTCGATTACAACAGCGGTGGTATCTGGATTTACAGATCCCCATCCCCCAAATCCACTGTTGGCATACTGCTGGCTTTTTAGATACTCCAGTGCTTTATCAATGGCCGGTTTAACATCAGCTTGTTCCCGGTAAGGTACCAGACTGATCAGGGCATGAGCGGTAGAGTCCACATCCACACCCCAGCCTGATTCATCGAAACCTCCTCCTGAATCTTGCTGGTAAACCATGTATTGTACGGCTGCTTGCCTATCAAAATTGGTGCTATATCCATTGACCTTTGCAAAGTCCAATGCTATTAACGGCCATATGGTTTGATTTAAAGTGGGGGCGCTGTCATCAACAGAGAAATAACCTCCCGGCCTTTGCATAGCCTGCAGAGCGCCAATTAAACCATTGATATGTTCCTTATCCTTGCCAGCAGCAATAGATCCCAAAATGACCTTGGCATAGTCAGTCGGCTGCACCGGACGATCAGCAAATTCCAGATCGCCAACCGGGGCCATTCCCGACCATCTTAAAGCCAAGGTTTCCCATTCATCCACAGCAGGCTGTTGCTTATAGTAGTTTTGTACCTTTTTAATACTAACTGTTACATCAGTTCCTGCTGCCCAAACAGATCCATTAGGCAGCAGTGAAAATACGGTTATTAAAATGACCGTCAATAGTTTATACACAAGATCTTTATACAGTCTCATATTACACACCCTTACTATGTATACTCTCATTTAACCGTGAAAAGTAAAAATAAACACAAGACCACCTGATGAAAAGTCAGCTAATCCTTCCTAAACGCAAAAAACCGGATCATTAACGATCCGGGCAGCAGACAGGTGGTGAAAGACACCTCATGTTTTCTCCTCCCTTCTTGCCCCGAAGTTCGTCGATACTTCCTAATCAGGCAGGTCTCCTGGCTCAGGTTCATCCTACTATCCGTCCCTTCCCGGTTACCCCAGTGGCTCTTACGGATTTCGTCACCAACACAGTAGGGGGAACTGCAGCGGATTTGCACCGCTTTCCCTTTTAAAGCACCCTAGTGCTACCTGATGGATATGTAGTTGTACTGTGGGTAATTATAGCACAGCATCTCGTTGATACCAAATCATTATAAAAAAACAAAAAAAGGAAGACCAGGTAAACATCCCCGTCTTCCCGGAACGCCCCTCTGCAGTAGTCATCATGACAGCAGGTCTGCCCTGAGCACCTTGAAGGGGCCGATATGTGTGTTGCCTTGTCGATCTCTTATATAATTTTTATCAACCTTTGATAAAGTAAAAGCCGGGGTCATTAAACCCCGGCAGAGAGTGTCAAAAAAGTTGCTAAAAAGAGATCGCCACGCCGCTACGCTCCTCGCAACATTAGCCGTGAACGATAGTGAACATCGGTAGTGCCGGAACGGCCGATGACATACCAGAAGGCCATCTTATGTGTCATTGCGAGCCCCGGAGGGGCGTGGCAATCTCGAACTTCTAACCATTTATAGACTTC
>JAKPGY010000169.1 GCA_029550685.1 Bacillota bacterium | reverse complement strand
CGCCTGGAATCAGGTAATCCGCCGTATCCAGTTTAGTGTGGATAAAGATGAAATGAAATCTATCAATGTAAGCCTGTCACGTTTAAATGCTTTCCTGAGAGCCCGTGATAGCAGCCAGGCTCTGGCTGCCGCCGCGGAAATCCGCGAACACTGGGAGCATCTAAATGAATAACGCCACTCGAGAGTCTCTGCAGGGAGCGATGACAGACCCATCACGGGGGCGACCTATATTGCCCGTTTAATGGCTTTTAGGACTAAATCCTTATCAGGGTTGTCCACCATAGTAAAACTGCCGATGCCGGTGGGAAGGACAAAGCGCAGCTGGTCGTGACTGGCCTTTTTATCGCCCAGCATCCCACTATAAACCGCCTCGGGATCATATTCAGGGCTCTGTACCGGCAGGTCTAAACGCTGCAAAAGGCAACGAATGCGCAGGGTTTCCTGGGGCTGTATTAATCCCAGTTCTTCGGCCAGATAAGCGGCTATAACCATCCCCATGGCTACTGCTTCACCATGGCGATGATCCCGGTAACCGCCTAGTTTCTCCAGGGAATGTCCAAAAGTGTGCCCCAGGTTCAATACGGCCCGTAAACCTTTTTCCTGCTCATCCTGGCCAACAATCTCGCTTTTAATACGGCAGCATTCATAGACAATATGCTGCAGGCATGCTTTGTCACGCTGCATGATTTGGCCGGTGTGCTCTTCCAGGTAATTGAAGAGATCCTTGTCCCAGGCTACCCCGTACTTGACGACTTCTCCCAAACCGCTTACATAATCCCGTTCTTCCAATGTATCCAAGGTGTTTAAATCGGCTATCACCAGACGCGGCTGGTGAAAAGCCCCAATCATGTTTTTGCCCCGGGGGTGATTCACTCCCACCTTACCGCCTACGCTGCTGTCCACCTGAGCAAGCAGGGTGGTAGGAATCTGTACAAAGGAAATACCCCGCTGGTAAATGGCGGCGGCAAACCCAGCCAAATCTCCGACTACACCTCCACCTAAAGCCACCACAACACTGTTGCGATCCAAATGCAGCTGCAGAGCACGATCAACCACCTGCAGGGTTTCTTCCATGTTTTTATATTCTTCGCCGTCTGGGATTAAAGCGCGGTGCACTTCCAGCCCCGCCTCCTGCAGCGACTTTTCCACCATTGCTCCATATAGTTTAAAAACGGTGGGATTGCTGATCACTAAGATACGGCTGCTGGTTATTTGCGCTGTCCACCGTCCGCAATGAGATAATAAATCAGTGCCGATACGGATCGGATAGGATCTGTCTTTTAACGGCACTGTCAGTTCTTGCATAGCAATTCCCTCAGACAATCCTACAACACTCCTGAATCCTTGCTGAGCCGGTTGATGATATCATCCACTACACTGTCAATGCTGCGTCCGCTGGTTTCCACGATATGCTCAGCATTTTCATACAGGGGCTTGCGCTCTTCCAGCATAGCTATAATATCGTTGACGGTTAAATTCTTTTTCAGCAGTGGGCGGGTACCTTTTTTACGGCTTACTCGCTGGAAAATCTCTTCGGGATCAGCCACCAGGCATACCACAGTGCCGTTATCTCTTAGCAATTGTATATTTTCTTGATCCAGGACAATCCCTCCGCCGGTAGCAATTACCAGATCGCTTTGGCCGGCCAGTTTCTTTGCCATTAGCTTTTCTTCGGAACGGAAGCGGACCTCCCCGTAACGCCTAAACAGCTGACTAATGGTCATCCCAGTCAACCTTTCAATTTCCCGATCCATGTCTACAAATTCGCGGTTCAGGCGTTCGGCCAATCTGGTCCCTACCGAACTCTTTCCGGTACCCATAAATCCAGTTAAAATTATATTTTTGCCCATTTCCACACCTTTTTCAAATAGCTCCGGTACTCCCGGTATGACGTTTGCACTTCATCCATATGATCGCCAGCAAATTTCTCATTGAATGCTTGTGCCAGGCCGTAAGCCATCATGGCCTCCCCTACCACCGCCGCTGCCGGCACGGCACAAATATCTGAACGTTCCACATCAGCCTTTTCTTCTTCCCAGGTACTGGTGTTGACACTGGTTAATGGTTTATACAACGTGGGGATGGGTTTCATGTACGCTCTAGTCAGGATGGTTTCCCCGTTGCTGATCCCTCCTTCCACCCCTCCGGCTCGATTAGTTTTACGCTCTATACCGGCTGCATCTCGTAAATATACAGCATCGTGCACTTGTGAACCAGGTAGGCGGGAATTAGCAATGCCTTCGCCTATCTCGAACGCTTTTATAGCTGGTATACTCATCATCAAAGCGGCCAGGCGGCTATCCAGACGCAGGTGCCAGGCAGTATGACTTCCTAATCCAGGGGGCACTCCCAGGGCGCCCGTTTCAAACATCCCGCCCAGGGATTCACCTTCTTCTCTTGCCTGGTCTATCCTAGCCATCATCAGTTGGGCTGACTCAGGATCATAGCAGCGCACCGGTGAATTTTCCAGAACCTGCTGCACCTCAGTCAAGTTGTGCCGGGTAATATCCACCGGAGGTGCTATCACTCCCCCAATCTCAATTACCTGACTATAGATATATATGTCAAAAGCCTCCAGGTATTTCTTAAAAAAAGCACCCGCTGCCACCCGGGCCGCCGTTTCCCGGGCACTGGCTCTTTCCAGCACATTGCGCAGGTCATTATGATGATATTTCATCCCTCCAGCCAGATCAGCATGGCCAGGTCGAGGCCTGGTCACCCGGCGCTGCTCCACCTGGGAACAGGGACCAGAGCCCATGATATCGGACCAGTTTTCATAATCGCGATTCCAGATTACAAAGCTGACCGGGCTGCCCAGGGTAACTTGGTTGCGTACCCCTGATAGTATAATTACTTCATCCTGTTCTATCTTCATGCGGCCACCCCGGCCATACCCCTGTTGGCGCCTGCTCAACTCTCGATTTATGTCTGAGATGCTGATAGGCAGTCCGGCCGGAAGTCCTTCGATAATTCCCACCAGGCCTGGTCCATGTGATTCACCCGCTGTCGAGAAACGCAGCATCAAATCCTCCTACTTCTTTTTAATATATCCTCCCCGGAACTGTTTGGGTTCCATCAATACCACAAAGGCACCAGGATCTCGTTCGTATATATAGTCAGACACTGCTTTAATCATATTGCGTTTTACCACCATATGTAAAACAGTTTTAGGTCCGGCTTTGCCCGTAGCTTCCCAGCAGGTTACCGGGTAGCCGGCCTCACGCAAAGCATCCACCAAATCGCAATGGTCGCGATCAACGATCACCTGAACACCCCGGTATCCCAAGGCCAGCTTTTCTTCGATAAGGCTGCCCACTAGAACCCCCAGGGCGAAACCACTGCAAAATACCACCAGTTTGATGGGGTGATTCAGGGAACCGACCACCAAACCCAAAGCCACAGTGTACACCATAATCTCAAAGAAGCCGATCACTGCTGCGGGAATCCGGTCTCCCCTTATAATCAGAATCATACGAATGGTTCCTAAAGATACATCGATAACCCGGGCAAAAAATATGAACAATAATTCCAGAATCATTACTGAGCTGCTCCTTGTTTTATTATGTTTTTGGTGGTACGGTGGATATCCTCACCCTTCCGCCTACCGGATTTACAATAATGTATAGATAATTATTATACTTATCTTTCAAGGTAACCGTTCCCCCGTTAGCCGGAACACCCGTACAGGCAAAGGAACAAATAATCATCCCATTGCTTCTTTTGGGAAAAGTGGTGGTTCCTACATATTTAATACCGTCGCTTAGTTTGATCTCTTCTTCATTATATTCATATTTACCCGCATACGGTTTAAATTCTACATACTGAGGCTCCCCTGTAGTTATGGCCTTTTGCCGGGCACTGCGCAGTGTCCAGGCCATCTGCTTAGCATCCTTTTCCAAAGTGTATTTGCTTCTCATTGGTTCAAAAGATGGATATGCCAGCAGTAGGATTAAGCCAAGTAAGGCTGTAACCAGCAACAGTTCAATCAGGGTTACTCCCCTGGTCTTGAAGACCATGCTTGACCACTTCTTTCATGAAATCCACCGGGGCATCTATACCCAGCAACAGCTTTAAGGTAAGGGCTCCCTGGAAAACAAACATGGATAATCCATTAACTGTGGTCAACCCCTGCTGCCTGGCCATAGCCAGGAATTTGGTTTCTAACGGATTATACACTATATCACATACTACAGCTCGATCTGCAACTCCCTCCAGTGAACTTACCGGGCTTGCCTCCAGTTGGGGATACATGCCCACCGGGGTACAGTTAACAATCAAATCAGCTCGGTCAGCAGCTTGGGCCCAGTTGGCAGGGCTAGCCAGCTTACCCTGGGTGACAGCCGCTGTGATATGAGCCACATGCTCAGCCAGACTGCAGGCCTTGGCTTCATCAGTATCCAGGATGGTCATTTCCCGGGCGCCGTTTTGGGCCAAGGCCAAACTGATGGACCGGGCTGCTCCTCCGGCGCCTAGCAAAACGCAGTGCTCCCAGCTGGATACACCTGCTTCGTGCAGCGCAGCTAAAAAACCAGGTCCGTCGGTATTGTAACCCACCAGCTGATCTTCTTCTATAGCCACTACATTTACGGCTTGGTAAACCTTAGCCTCCGGTGACAAACGATCTAATAAAGGTATAATTGCTTCTTTAAAGGGAATAGTAACATTTACCCCTCTAAATCCCAGGGCTTTCAGACCCATAACCGCCTCACGAAGCTGCCCAGGGGATACTCGAAAGGGAAGATAAATGGCATCAATACCTAGCTTGTCAAACACAGCGTTGTGCATTAATGGTGAATGGCTGTGGCTTACCGGATTGCCTAACAGTCCCAAATAAGCCATATCTGTATTAAACATACACTCCTCCCGCATAGTTCAAAGCGAATGCACCTGCATTCGCTTCATATTTCAAATTATGGCATTTCCCCGGGATGAATTCAACCGCAATGGCCTTACCTGCAGGCATCAGGATTACTTATTCGGGAAGTGGTCCTTACTGAGACGGCGCAGCACAAAATATTCCATGGCTCGGGAAAACTTGGTTCCCACAAACTCCCGGCGGGCGATGGGGACCACCAGTATGGTAAAAAGACCAGCCCGGTTGCCTCCTAAAACATCAGTGAATATTTGATCGCCTATTACTGCCGTTTCTTCTGGTTGAACTCCCATCAACGACACTGCCCGGCGGAAAGCACGCCGGCGAGGCTTCTGCGCCCGGCTTATAAAAGGAATTCCCAGGCTTTGGGCTACCTGGACTACTCTTTCCTGACCATTGTTGGATAATATGCAGGCCTTGAAGCCCTGGTCAAGAATAGACTTGAACCAGGTGACAATTTCCTCTCGAATATAGTTGCTGTTCCATTCGGTAATGGTATTGTCCAGATCCAGGATAAAGGCCTTAATATTTTTACTTTGCAGCTCGTCAAGGGGAATATCCAACAAAGAATCCACATACATGTCAGGATATAAAATGCTGGACTTGCCTTGGTTTTGGCCCCGCAATCGCTATTCTCCTATCTTTTCCCGGATTACCCGGGCGGCTATTTCCGGACTGACCGGATTAATATGATATCCTGTACCCATTTCAATGCCATTGGTAACTATTAACCGGGGAGTAATCTCCATATTCCAATGATGACCTGGCTGATAGGCAACATTTATGGGAGCAGTATTAAATACTATATTATACGAAGCGTTCTCCAACTTGTCTAGCAGAGTCGTGAGTAACCGTTTCACTGTTTGGGCCAAATCACTGATTTCCAAGTCAGTAATTTCCCCGTAGTGCTCGGCATGCCGGCGAGGTACTATCCAGGTTTCATATGAGTACCGGGAAGCATAGGGACATAGAATCACAAAATGATCACTTTCCCAGATTATGCGCTTTCCCTGGGTACGTTCTTCCTCCAAGACCTTGCACATAAGGCATTCATGGTTTTCTTCATAGTAACGGGACATAATCTGACAGGTTTCCGGAACCATGGGGAGCCCCACCATCTGGCTATGGCTGTGACTAAGAGAGGCACCCGCAAAAAGTCCCCGGTTTTTATAGATCTGCAGGTATTTCATGCGCTTATCCTCAGCCAGGGTATTGTAGCGCTGGCGCAGCATCTTAAAAACCAATTCCAAATGTTCTACAGGTAGTTCATGGAATTCCACATCGTGTCGCGGCGTCTCCACGATAACCTCATGCTGGCCAAAACCACTGGCCCGCGTAAACAAACCCTCCATCTGCGAAGAAAAAGAGCCTTCCGGGCTAAATGCCGAGTATTTGTTGGGAACTGTCCGTACCTGCCAACCCGGGGTGTTGGCTTCCGTTCCCTGCTGGCGGTAGCAAGCCAATTCCGGGGGAGTAGTGGCTTCCTGTCCTTCGCAGAAGGGACAAAAAGAATTTTCAATGACATGCTGGCCTCCTGAACGGTTGATGGGAAAGTCACGGGGTTTCAGTTCCACATCGGTAGCAATTACCACCCAGCTGTTCTTGAATAAATCCTGACGCAGTTCTGGCATAATACAAGACCTCCTTGGCGGTACCCTGAATCTTTATAAAAGGTACTGTACCCTCTTTTACATATGACACCAGCTATAAAGTTCCTAAATCTCTTATACGCCGCATCCCCATGATTTTCCTTTCCCTTATGGTATATCACTAAATTCGTGTACTGAAGGTTGTGACATTTATTGCACATCTGCTGACAATTATGCCACTTGGGGCAGTACTCCTAGAACCAATTCTTAAGGAGTTTTAATACCATCTATGAAATCATTGTCACACATCAGTCGCCCCTTCTCATGACCACTCCTCTAATTAATATTATACCGTCCCGGATTCAATGGCATAAATGTTGCTTAGCCAATAGTATATACCAATCCGTAGAGGAGGCTCAGGGATTACTCGGACATCAAGTTATAGGGGGGATTATAATGGCCACTAATTATTTATTTAACCATAGGGATCATAAATTCATTTATAAAGAATGGCTGGACATGGAGAAGATTTTTTCTCTCGATGCTTACAAGGACTACTATACTCTGGATGATATTGATACCTATTTGAACTTAGCATATAAGCTGGCCAAGGAAGTTTTGGCACCTACCAACGATGAAGGTGACCAGCTCCATGCACAGTTGGTGGATGGACAAGTAAAAACTCCGCCGTCTTTTAAGAATGCTTATATGAAAGTAATGGAAGCTGGTTTGGGTCCTCAATCTGCAGACCGGAAAACCGAAGGCAAAATACCGCTCAGTTTGAACTGTTCTATTTCCGAAACCCTGATGGCAGCTAACATGGCTCTAGTCATTTACTGGGGCTTGACCTCCGGAGCTGCCGGAGTCATTCAGAAATATGCTGACTCAAAGTACCAAAACCTGTTCCTGCCCAAAATGTTTTCCGGGCAGTGGAGCGGTACCATGAATTTAACTGAGCCCGGAGCCGGCTCGGATGTAGGCGACATTTTAACCAAAGCTTATCCAACTGATGTTCCTGGTATTTATAAAATCAAAGGTACCAAACAGTTTATTTCCGCAGGTGACCATGATCTGGCGGAAAACATAATCCATCTGGTCCTGGCCCGTATAGATGGAGCCAGGGAAGGCACTGCCGGTATATCTTTATTTATGGTACCCAAATACTGGGTCAATGATGACGGCAGTATGGGGGATCTTAATGATATTCAAGTCGTAAGTATTGAAAACAAAATGGGAGTCAAGGGATCGGCTACCTGTGTTTTATCGTATGGAGAAAACGACAACTGCCGGGGTATTCTCCTGGGAGATCCTCCTGGTGAGGATGGCCGGGGTCAGGGTATGAAGCAAATGTTCAATATGATGAACGAGGAGCGCCTAGGGGTGAGCAGTATGGCTCTTGCCAACGCCTATGAGGCTTACGAAAACTCGCTCCAATATGCTAAGGAAAGAATACAGGGCCGGCTGATAACTGATCCCAAAGGCCCCCGCGTAAAACTGATTCAGCACGAAGATATTCGTCGCATGCTTCTTTATCAGAAATCAGTTATCGAAGCTCTCCGGGCGCTTATAGTCAAAACTTATTACTATATAGATCTTTCTCATGATAGTCCTGATCCTGCCGAACGGGAATTTGCCGATATGATGGTACAGATCAACACGCCCCTGTGCAAGGCCTATGCCTCAGACATGGTTTGGAAAATGGTGGCCGAAGCAATCCAGGTGTATGGGGGCTATGGATTTATAGAGGAATACCCGGTTGCCCAGATTGCCCGCGACTGTAAAATCCATTCTATTTGGGAGGGCACAAACTATATTCAGTCCATGGATCTGGTAGGCCGAAAATTTCTAATGGGTCAGGGTAAACCCTTCAGAAAATGGTTAAAGGAAATAAAACGGTTTATTGAAGAAAATGAAACTGAAAAGTTTGCCAAAGAATTCTCTATGCTTTCTCGCGCTTTTCAAGCTTACCAGCAAATACTGGCAGCTCTCCAAGGATACCTGACTTCCGGCAAAATAGCCATGATGCCCCTTTATTCAACCAGAATACTGCACGCAACGGCCATACTATACTGCGGTTCGCTGCTGTTAAGTCAGGCGCTGATTGCTGCTGCCCAACTGGAAAAGCTGGGACCAGACCACTATGACATCCCCTTTTATAGAGGAAAAATCAGCAGTGCCAAGTTCTACATTATGAATGTAGTTCCCAAGATCTCTGCCCTTCAAATGGTTATTGAGGAAGGCGATGACTCTGCGTTGGGTATTCCCGAAGACGGTTTTTAAAGGATCTCCCCAGAATATAAATCTACTTAAAGGAGGTATTCATCTGAAAGGTCAGCTGCACATTCACACCACTGCTTCAGATGGGAACCTTACTCCCCAGCAGGCGGCTGATATATATGCCGATTTGGGTTTTGATTTTATAGCTTATACGGACCATGATCATCTTCTCAAACCCGACTATAGAAAAAAGCTGGCGACAGTAAAAACCGACCTGCTGGTGTTCGTGGGCATAGAGCTGACTGTAAGTACTCGCTGGGGATACGTGCATGTGAACCAGATCGAAGGCGACAAAGAGAAGCTTTATGTATTTAATCATCCGGCTGATTATGGATTATCCGTAAAGCAAATCCTGGAATGTATTGCTGATGTGTTACAACAATATCCTGTTGATGCTATTGAAAACACTCATATGGGATTTCTTACTCCGGAGTTCAATGACGCCCGGCTGATCTATCCCAAGATAGCCAGTGACGACTCTCATGACCTGCTATCCTGCGGGAGAGCCTGGATAGAACTAGACTGCTGCCGCAACAAGGACGCAATTATTAGAAAGATCAAGCGAGGTGAATTCACCTGCGGCTATGCCAGGGGATATCCTCAAGCAGGGCTAGGGTAAGAACTCCTCTGGTTTGTTTTTATACAAGGGAGGGATATTAATGGGTCGGAAAACGCGAAATGTAGGCATAGTAGGTATAGGTCAGACTGAATACTCCAGTCACAAGGAGGATCAAAACCAACCGGAAATGATAAATGAAGCCGTCCGCGCCGCCCTGCGCGACGCGAATTTAACATTGGATGACATAGATTGCATCGTGCACGGCAACATGGAACTATTCGAAAGCGTACACCAGCCTGACCTATGGCATGTGCTGGGCACAGGAGCCTTTGGCAAACCCCAGTTTAGAATTACCACCGGCGGCACCACCGGCGCCACTCTCGTCTGCGCCGCCGATAATCTGGTGGCTTCAGGAATGTATGATGTAGTTATGGCCATAGGTTTCGAGAAACTACAGGAAGCCGGCAGTACAACTGCTGGCATAACCAATATGGCAGATGCTTTATGGATGCGTCATTTTCAGACCGGTGCATTGCTGGGAGCACCAGCCAATAATATTATCGAGGAATTCGGGGAAGATCGTGCCCGCCGGGCTGCTATGAAACTCCGCATCATGATGGACAAAAATGCCACCCTGAACCCCAGAGCCCACCGCAGATTTGGATTGGAATACGATCAACTGGAACACCTGATGAATACTTCCCCTCCCCTGGTGGGAGAACTAAGACTTATCCATATGTGCTCCCAGAGCGATGGTGCCTGTGTAATTATTTTTGCCTGTGAAGAAAAAGCCAAAGCCATATGTCCCAAGCCGGTATGGGTAAGGGACCACATAGCTATACACAAGGAAGAAACCGTCTCCAATAACTTTGCCTGGAAAATACCTGAGACCAGCCATCGCCGCGCCGCCCGCCTACTTTTTGAGCGCAATGGTATCACTGACCCTATCGAATACTTTGATGTTTTTGAGATGTATGACCCTTCCGCCTGGTGGGGCGTTGAATGGATACGCGATTTCTTCCTGCTGGAAGGCGATGAGCATATCAAAATGGTCGAGAATGGTGAATTGAACATAGATGGCCGCATGCCTATCAACCCATCGGGAGGAGTAACTTCGGCCAATCCCATCGGCGCTACTGCTTTGGCCAGAGTAGCAGAAGCAGCACTCCAAATCAGGGGTGATGCTGGCCCCCACCAGATAAAAAGAGAGGTAAAGCATGCCCTGGCATCGGGATTTGGCGGGACCTTGTGGACGGTGCTTATCATGCTGGAAAAGGATTTGGATTGGTAAATCACAATAAGGTGCGTAGGGGACGATGCCGGCATCGTCCCGTTTTTGTTGTCGTAAGGCATTGCGGGGTGCCAAGGTCGCAGCCCCCTACACCCTTACCACCTCGTTCTCCGCTGATTGTGTGCCACTGGTGGCAAATCAGTGGCAAAGCTGTCAATCTCTTTCCCTCACGTTTTTATTCTTGTCTATGCATTTCCTGTCTTTACTTGTGACTTTCATGTCTTGGGCACTGCTGAAAAGACTGTGTCTGCCACCTATTGACCTGCGATATACGACTCCCCCACCTCTGGCATATAGCTTGCTTTATAAAAGGCAAAAGCCCGGAAAGGAGGTATGTAGCTGGATTCAGCCCTATATATTGCGCAAGAAAGGGTGGTAACTTTTGGAATTAGGCAAGACCATTAATGAAATTCGAATCGGTGATTCGGCCAGTTTCTCCAAAACTATCAGCGAAACAGATGTATATTTATTTGCAGGAATCACAGGTGACTTTAACCCAATGCATATGAACGAAGAATATGCCAAGATTACTCCTTTTAAGCAGCGAATTGCGCATGGCCCCATTGCTGCCTCCCTGATCGCTCCCGTCCTGGGAACCAAATTACCCGGGCTGGGAACCATTGCAGTGGAAAGCAGCTCGCGTTACTTGGCTCCTGTTATGATCGGAGATACCATTACCGCCCGGGGAGAAGTAATTGCCAAAGACGTAGAAAAAAACCTGGTAACCATGAAGCTTACCTTTACCAATCAACACGGTACCGTAGTGATCGATGGCCACGTAACAGTAATGCCTCCCCTGGAAAAATTCCGTGACAAAATAAAGCACCTTTAATTTTTAAGCATTGGGCATCTTTAAGGAGGGAGTAGACATGGCAGCAATAACCGATGCTGCTACAGCTGTACGACAGATAAACAACGGTGCTACCGTCATGATTGGAGGCTTTATGGCAGTGGGGACACCGGAGGGTTTGGTAGATGCTCTGATCGAACAGGGCACCACCGATTTGAAGGTCATCTGTAATGATACCGGGTTTCCCAATGTAGGTGTCGGCAAACTAGTGGTCAATCATCGCATTTCTCAGCTGATAGCATCACATATAGGAACCAATCCCGAGACCGGAAGGCAGATGAATTCCGGAGAAATCAAAAGAGTGATCTTAATGCCTCAGGGAACCCTGGCGGAACGCATCCGTGCCGCTGGTTACGGGTTGGGAGGAGTGCTGACTCCCACTGGACTAGGTACCGTAGCTGAGGAAGGTAAACAGATCATCGAAGTCGAGGGGGTCCCCTATTTACTTGAACTGCCCATTAAAGCCGATTTCGCTTTGCTGCATGCTAAAACAGCTGATAAGGCAGGTAACCTGGCGTATCACGGAACGATGCGCAATTTTAACCCCATCATGGCTATGGCAGCCAAAACGGTAATAGCTGAAGTTGATACAATCCTGGAAGACAGCTACCTGGATCCGGATCACGTCCATACTCCCGGTATCCTGGTAGATTACCTGGTCAAGAAAGTGCGGTGATATTATGGACAGCCGGGAATTGATTGCAACTCGTGTAGCCCAGGAACTAAAACCAGGCACAGTAGTCAACCTGGGTATCGGTTTGCCAACTCTGGTAACCAAGTATTTACCGGAAGGCATAACCCTGCAGTCGGAAAACGGCATGCTGAATATGGGCCCTCCTGCTCCTGAAGGCCAAGCCGATCCCTATATATGTGATGCCGGGGGCAAGAAGGTTACCATACTGCCCGGGGGATGCTTTTTTGACAGTGCCACCTCCTTTGGCATTATCCGGGGAGGCCATGTGGATGTAACGGTGCTGGGAGCACTGGAAGTTGACCAGAAACGCAACCTGGCCAGTTGGATGATACCGGGCAAATTGGTTCCAGGCATGGGCGGGGCTATGGATCTGGTAACCGGAGCCCAAAGAGTAATTATAGCCATGGAACATTGTGCTAGGGATGGATCGCCCAAAATACTGAAGCAATGTACCCTGCCTCTCACAGCCGCCAATCAGGTCGATCTCATCGTGACCGAAAAAGCCGTCATTGAAGCCACTGAACAAGGTCTGATCCTGAAGGAAATACAGCCTGGCAGCAGTCTGGAAGATATTATTAGCTCGACTGATGCCGACCTGATCATTCCAGAGTACTTATTGGCAGAAGATCGTGCCATGTAGTCCAAAGGGTTAAAAACTTAAGCGTGGGATTGCGAACCCCGGTGTGGGAAACGGGCAGACAGGGTCGTCTGCCCCTACAGACTCCCCAGAGCCATCGTCCGTGTCATTGCGAGCGTAGCGAAGCAATCTCGAACGGTGACTACAGATATGTTGAAGGAGATCGCCACGCGCTACGCGCTCGCGATGACAGATTAAGAAGGCTTACCTGACTAGGTAAATAAAATAATTATGAAAGGTGGAAATCCCATGAAAAACAAGCGGATAATAACCTGTGCAATAACTGGATCGGTGCATATACTGACTATGTCGGAGTATCTCCCCATTACCCCGCAGCAGATTGCAGAGAATGCCCTGGGAGCAGCCGAAGCTGGAGCAGCCGTTGTCCATATTCATGCCCGCAACCCCGAAAACGGCATGCCCACCTCAGATCTCAAGGTTTTCGAAGAAATCATCGGCCGGATCAGAGAGAAGAACAAAGAGCTGATCATCTGTTTAACCACCGGCGGAGGAGCTGGAATGTCAGTAGATGAGAGAGTTTCGGTAGTTCCGGCATTTAAACCGGAGCTGGCTTCCTGCAATTTGGGCACCATAAACTGGGGAATCTTTGCCATCGCGGAAAAATACAAGGAATTCAAATATGATTGGGAAAAAGTTATGATTGAACTGACCAAGGGCTACATCTTCCAAAATTCATTTTTAGACCTTATGAAAATGACCTCTATTATGAATGAAAACGGTACCAAACCTGAATTGGAGGTCTATGATGTAGGCCATTTATACAACTGTGCCTTCCTTTTGCAAAAAGGTTACCTCAAGCCTCCTGTTTATCTGCAGTTTGTCACCGGCATTCTGGGCGGTATCCAGAGTACTCCTTATGATCTCATGGCCTTGCACACTACCGCTGACCGTCTCTTCGGTGCCGGTAACTACCAATGGTCGGTAATAGGTGCTGGACGCCAGCAGTTCCCCATGTGCACCATGGGGTTGCTCCTGGGTGGCAATGTACGCGTAGGTATGGAAGATAACCTTTATGTTGCCAAAAACGTGCTGGCGAAAAACAATGGAGAGTTGGTAGCTAAAATGGCTGCTATCATGCGTCAGTTTGACCTGGAGCCGGCTACTCCAGCCGAAGCCCGGGAAATTTTAAGTTTGTCAAAGTAATCTTAATCAACCCACCTTACTTTCGCGATATATTATGGCAGCAGTTGCCCCCTTGGCTCGCAGGCTTTTGGATCAGACCTCTATCGTTTCACTTCAGCTTAATATAATAATAGCTGCGAACCCAAGGTGCGGCAATCCTGCCAACCCCTTTCTTATATTAATCTCCCTTCCCACACTGCCATGCAAGACATAGTAACAGCCATTGATGTCAATCTTAACATCCTGCCACTTCCCTATTCATATATATTTATCCCTTTTCCCTATTGACTTCCATGTCGGAACTCCTCCAAGCCAACCGGTTTATGAATCACTGAATCCCTGTATTACCCATATTCTCTGGATGGCATAAAGCTTGCTTTAGATAATGGCAAAACTGGCATAGGAGGTGTAGAGACCAGTTATCAATTGCTCTACTGTAACGAGCTTGTGTGAAGGAGGATGTATATGGATTTTAGAAAAAGCGAGGAACACCTGGCGATTGAAGCCAGTGTTGAAAAATTTGCCCGTAATGAAATGGCCCCTCTGGCCCGGGAACTGGATGAAAAAGGTGAGTTTTCCATGGAACTATGGAGAAAAATGGGTTCTCTGGGCTATTGCGGACTGCTTATTGATGAGAAATACGGCGGCAGCAATCTGGGGGCACTGGGTACGGTCCTGGCTCTACAGGCTGCTGGCCGGGGCGGAGCAGATCAGGGAACCTGTCTTTCCTGGGCAAGTCATATGGTTATTGCTTCACTAAATATACAGACCTGGGGTACAGAAGAACAGAAAGAAAAGTACCTGCCCAAAATGGCATCCGGTGAATGGATTGGAGCCATGGCTCTTACCGAACCAGGAGCAGGCAGTGACGCCAGTTCGATAACTACCCGGGCCGATCTCAAAGGTGATAAATACATCTTAAACGGCACCAAAATGTTTATCACCAATGGCCCTATCTGCGATGTTGCGGTGGTTATTGCCCGAACTGACCCCAGCAAAAAAGGATCTAGCGGGTGTACCGCCTTTATTGTTGACAAGAGCATGCCGGGTTGGTATCCGGGTCAGAAGCTTGACAAAATGGGTATGAGAGCTTCCCCTACTTCAGAATTGGTCTTTGAAGACTGTGAGGTGCCTGTGGAAAACGTTCTGGGAGAGGTGGGCAAAGGTATAACCGGGGTGGCCTTTTCCGGTGTCAATTGGGAAAGGACTATTCTGGCCGGTCCATTTCTGGGAGGTATTGAGTACAACCTGGAACTGTGCATCAAGTATAGCAAGGAAAGAGAACAGTTCGGCCGCCCGATAGCTAGTTTCCAGGCTGTACAGCATAAGCTGGCAGAAATGGCGGCCTGCATTGAAGCAGCCAAATGGCTGATTTACCACCAGGCCTGGATGATAGACAATAATATCCCTTGCCTGAAAGAGACCTCCTTGGCCAAGTTCTTTCTGGCTAAACTGGTAGGTTTCGTTGCTGATGAGGCCGTTCAAATCCATGGTGGTTATGGGTTAATGAAAGATTATCCGGTAGAAAGGTTTTTCCGTGACTGGAAG
>JAKPGY010000146.1 GCA_029550685.1 Bacillota bacterium | reverse complement strand
CACTTGATTACAGAAATAATCGAAATGTTTTTCATTAATGGTATTATACTCCTTTTGCAGTGTCCTCCAGTCAACCCTTTGACCACTACCTATTGATAATACATACTTTGTTCCATCATGTCCGATGACAGAAATAGTGTTCATAGATTCACGAACAACAAAATTGCCAATATCATCTGCTGAAAAGCTGCTACTTCTGGGATGATTGTGTACTTGTATTACACTGTTAGGTGCAGCATTATCTAAAAAATCAATTAGTGATTGCGGAAGTACAACTTTGTTACGAGTTCCTTCTAGTTTAGAGTATATACTTTCCCCTGTCCTTGCGTCAATATGCAATAAGCATTCCGTTCCAGTTTTTAGGCCATGCTCTAGTGCTTCAGTTAGTGCTTTTGCTAGACCTATTTTAGCAGCTTCAGGCAAGCCTTCTACTTCGATGTAGTTTTCCTCCTCTTCTGGAGTCAAGTCAAGTTCTTTTTCAAGCTCTTCAATCTCTTTATCCAGGTCAATATACAAGCCATAAGCATGCCTACAGTTAGGGTGAAAAAGTCCGGCTGCCTTCGCTTCTTCCAGTGTCGGGTAGCCTGGCGTCTTGCCGGTAATACTTAAAATTTTACCTTCAAATGGCGCACACAACGGGCAGGCTCCTCTGTGAGTGCTTACCTTTATCAAGTCATGGCCTTGCTCCACTAACCGGTTGGCTGTGCCCTGAAGGTGGGCTTCCATACAAACTGTCCGGGCATGCATTTCTGTATAGGTCCGCATGTTCCACATTCGCCCGGACCGGTCCTTAAAGCCAGTCACGCCCCGCTCTGCCAGCTGCTCCCGATAACGCCTTGCCGTCTGCTTCCACGTATCATAACCCACAACCGTCCCCCGGACATTCTCCAGGGCCAGCTCCCGGTATATGTCATTCACTTGCCGGCCTATCACCTGTACGACGTCCTCAAACCTCTGATAAGCATTTTCGGCAAGTACCTGGGCCGCCTGCTGATGAATAGCACCAAAGCCAGCCTTCAGGGTAACACCTGCATCATTTAACATCTCATCTGCATTCTTTAGACCTTCGGTATAGACCCGTGGAATTGCTTGTTCGACCCAAGTTCTGTTTCCGTTTCTTAGTGC
>JAKPGY010000126.1 GCA_029550685.1 Bacillota bacterium | reverse complement strand
CCCAGCGGCATGCCCTATGATTCTCTGCAAGCTCAGGACCTGGTAATAATGGATCTGGAAGGGACCATCCTGGCAGGAGATCGTAAACCCTCTTCCGAATTTCCTTTACATTTACGGGTTTATAGAGAACGGTCTGATGCGAGAGCCATTGTCCATGTACATAGTCCCTGGGCTTTGGCTTATGCTGTGGCCTATCAGCCCATCCCGGTGCTGTTAGAAGAAAGTGCCCAGGTTTTAGGGGGAACTGTACCAGTAGCCCGCTATGCCCATGCAGGCAGTGAAGACCTAGCGGCAGCCGCCTGTGAAGCTTTAGGAAGGGAGAGCAAGGCAGTTCTGCTGGCTAATCACGGCCTGGTTGGACTCGGTAAGGACCTGGAAGAGGCTTTACTGGTTTGCATAATAGCCGAGAAAACCGCCCGGATAGGATTAACAGCTCGAGTTTTAGGTACCGTAAACAGCTTGTCGCCTGAAGATGTCCAGTATTTGCATCAATCTTTCCGTGAGTATGGGCAGCCACGCCCAGTTAATAAAGTAGGACCGGAGGTAATACCATGAGAATGCTATTGCAGAATATCACTGTTGTGCCTATGACCGGACCCTCGAAAATTATCGAAAAGGGCTATGTTCTAATTAACGGTAATCTGATCGAAGCGGTTGGATCTGGAGAACCACCAGCAGGAGAATACGAAAAAGTTATTGACGGAACCAATTATCTGGTTATGCCTGGATTTATAAACACTCACACTCATGCTGCCATGACCATGCTGCGCAGCTATGCTGATGATCTGCCCTTGATGGAATGGCTGGAAACCAAGATATGGCCTTTGGAAGACCGCCTAACCGGAGATGATATATACTGGGGCACCATGCTGGCCATCATTGAAATGATCAAATCGGGAACTACTACTTTTACTGACATGTACTTTCATATGGATCGGGTCGCTCAAGCGGTAGAAGAGACCGGCATGCGGGCTGTATTGTCCCGGGGAATGATAGGAGTAGGGCCGGAAAGCCAATTAGCATTGGAACAATCACGCCAGCTCATTGAACAATGGCAGGGGGGAGCAGGAGGCAGGATTACCTTCATGCTGGGACCCCATGCTCCTTATACCTGCCCTCCGGATTATTTGAAGCAAGTGGTAGATTTAGCCCGGGAAACCGGAACAGGGATTCATATTCATGTGGCAGAAACTCTGGATGAGATAAACACCATAAACCGGGACTATGGAATGTCGCCGGTAGCTTATCTGGAAAAGGCGGGGATTTTTGAGGTTCCGGTGATAGCGGCCCATTGCGTACACCTCAGTGACGAGGATATAGCTATATTAAAAAAATATGGGGTGGGGGTAGCCCATAACCCGGAAAGTAATATGAAACTGGCCAGCGGCATTGCTCGTGTACCGCGGATGTTGGCGGAAGGAATTGCTGTGGGTTTGGGCACTGACGGAGCCTCCAGCAACAATGATCTGGATATGCTGCAGGAAACTCGTACCTGTGCTTTATTACATAAAGTAAACTCCATGGATCCTACCGTGCTTCCAGCTGAACAGGCCTTAAGCATGGCAACAGCCATAGGTGCCAAAGCCCTGCATATGGAAGACCAAATCGGTTGTTTGCGTCCCGGCTATAAAGCGGACTTGATATTAATAAACTTAAACCAACCCCATATGATACCTCGCTATGATTTAATCGCCAATCTAGTCTATGCCGGCAAAGCAGGTGACGTGGATACGGTTATTATTGATGGACGTATCGTTATGGAAAACCGCCAACTCACCACTATAGATGAGAAACAGGTCTTGGAAAAATGTAAAGAGATAGCGGAGCGTTTGGTCCATGCCATGGATTAGGAATCGACTTTCCACCCTTTACGGTAATGGGTCCCGTCGCAGAAAGGACGCTTTTCACTGAGACCGCAGCGGCATAGGGAAGTTTTGCCCACCTGCTCGGTGGTGGTGCCGTCAACGTCCTGTAATTTATAGGGGCCTTCCAGCAGCAGGGGACCATTGCGCAGAACCCTTATTCGCACAACTGACTCCGCTGTATGACTGGCGGCATCCTTAGCACCGGGGCCGCGGGCCAATTCAGGATTCACAGAGGAGCCTTCCGGCAGGGAGTATTTTAAAGCCCCGGAAGGGCACTCATCAATAACCTTGATAATATCTTCCGGGCTGGCGGCCTCAATATTTACCCAGGGTCTCTGATCCAAATCAAAAACTGAGGGGAGACGCTTGAGACAGATTCCCGAATGCGAGCAGCGCTCTGGTTCCCAGTGTACAACGATGTCCTGGTTGCGATATTCTTTCATGGCTTGATCTCCTTACATGTGTTTTATAATTCCTACTATACCGCTTTCACCAAATAGCGGCAAGAAAGAAGGCAGATTATGGTACCGGTCATAGCCTTCGTAGGCAGTCATAATGCAGGGAAAACCACGTTGCTTTCCCGAATAATTCACAGCTTGCAGCAGATGGAGATAGAATGCGCGGTGGTTAAACACAGCCATCATTTATTGACCCCGGACAATTCCGATTCCGGCCGGCTGTATGCGGCAGGAGCCCAGCAGGTGTATTTGAGTACTCCCCAGGAAACCTTGATCTACCGTCGGGAACAGGAGCAACCCCTGGAAAAGCTTCTTGCCCAAATCATGTCCACAGTGGACATTATTTTCTTGGAAGGATTTAAACAATCAGTTTATCCTAAAATAGAAGTAATTAGATCAGAGGTTGATCCCGAACCCCTTAAGGTAACTAATGTTATTGCCCGGATTACCGATTGCCAAAGCTTTGACGATGGGATACCCCAGTTTTCCTTTGATCAGGAAGCTGAATTGCTCCAGTTTATATTGGAACATATCAAATCAGCCCATGGATAATCAAGGGGCGGGAAGTGGCACTGTTTCACCATTACTTAGGAGTGATAATCGTCATCATGATTAGTATAGCCTTGTTCCTGAGCTAACATATCCAGGTAGATAGTACCAATATTCGCTATATACATATCCACCGGTCGTCCGCTGGTGCGTTCATCATAGGTTTTTAGATAGCCATGGCACTTGTTACATACATAAACCCGGTAGGCATCATGTCCTTCTACACTCAGATAGGAAATATCATTAGGATGATCGCATCCGCAGTGCACACAGAACAGGTAACGGGTCTTCCATTCTGAAAAACACCGGTCACAGAACATAATGCGCTGTCCATCGTCCTGCCGCAGCCGGCTAAAATGCGACTTAGCTCCGCAAATGGGACATATGGTGGGCATATCCCAATGAAAATTCCCAGCCAGATCTTCTTGATACGACTCAGCTATCAAACGCAGTACCGGGCGAAGTGCATGATCCAGGACAAATATTAAAAAATCCTCGGGAATCTCCAGTTGATTAGCTACTGCTATAATTTCACTTTCCTTTGGCTTCAAAAAGGCTTTTACCAGGTTATCAAAATCAAGTTGCCTGAGGTTGGCTTTTAGTTTTTGGACCGAGTCATTAACTGAAGGACGAGATGTCTCTAGAAATGCTAACAGTGACAATAAAAGGCTTTGCAGCAAATCCCCTTCGATATGAGGATTTATCTGGCTGAGCAGAGGTTTTTTATGCTCCTGTACCTTAACCGGCAGATCCTGCTTGGAATGCCTAAAGTTTTTGCGCAAGCGTATGCTTTGTTCATTCTGCCAGCTTTCCAAAGCCTTGAAAAATTCCAGGTACCCTTCTGGAAGCGGGGTTGGAGGGTGTATATCCATTAATTTCACCTCACATACGAGTTCCTAACTGCAGTTTAACAAAAGTTCAGCCGAAACCAAAGGGGGAGTATAACTCCCCCGAACAGTATGAACTTGAAAACTATTGCACCTGGGTTGCTGTTTTACTCAGCATCGTCAGTCTTGGCCTTTTCCCCATATTTTTCCTCGTACCAGATGGCATGATGGTGCTGTGCCCAATCCGAGCGGACGGTACCTTTCCACATACCCCAGAAAGACTCACCGGAGCCGGGGTGAAATGAGCCTAGATAAGCATGCATACATACCATAAGAGTAGCAAAGACCATAGCGATGTCATGGACAGGATAAGCAACTCGTACCAGTCCTGCCGGGAAGATAGCCGGGAACCACATGATATAACCGCTGAGCATCAGCAGAATCACGCAAGTAGGAGTGACGATGGAGTTGCCTTTTTCTCCGCCATTGAAACGGGTCTGGGGCGGCATCTTAACTGGAAAACCGAGAAATTCCAGAGGGAATAACATTACGAATTTGATGTCATTAATACCAAAACGGAGTATGTCCTTAATCCAGTCGATTATGCCCTTAAAGTCAAAGACTACGAAGAAGAGTATACTCAAGGTCATTATTACCGCTGCTATACGGTGAACCAGACCTGCTCCGGCATACCCGCCGAATATAGCCGCTAGCCAGTCTACGCTGTCCAAGAACAGTACCAACCCGGTAAATAAACAGAGTAAAAAGGTTAGCGTATGGCTCCAGTGGGTCAGGCGGGCTACAAAATTAAACCGTTCTACGCGTTGAATATCCTCTCGGTATTCAGGGATCAACTGCATTATTCATGCCCCCCTTCGTCATGCTCACCATGTTTGTTAGCCAGGATGCGAGTAGTTACGAAACTTAGGGCGGATCCTGCCAAAGCCAGAGGAATCAGCCAGCCCAGATAGGGTTGGATCCAGTCTTGCCAGAAAGGAATCTGGCCAGGGACCTTAGGATCAACCGGCAGGCCAAATTTGTCTGGTGTATCAGTCAATACATATAACTTGTTGACACCACCTAATTCCAGTTTTCCATATATAGTTGCTCTGGGAAAACCGTTGGCGCGAAGGTATTTCACCCGGTCTTCTGCATACTGAAGCAGTTCATCTCGATCGCCAAACATGAGAGCTCCGGGAGCACAGGTCGCAGCGCAAGCAGGCTGCAGGCCTTCTTCCACACGA
Source organism: Bacillota bacterium (assembly GCA_029550685.1). Taxonomy (GTDB): domain Bacteria; phylum Bacillota; class Syntrophomonadia; order Syntrophomonadales; family Syntrophomonadaceae; genus DTU018. The sequence continues at coordinate 27,596 of JAKPGY010000126.1, read as the reverse complement.
TCAGCACACAGAGTACATTTAGCAATCTTGTCTTCACGTTTGCGATATTTGGGAATTTCAAAAGGACAAGCATAGGTGCAGTACTGACACCCGATACACTTATCGGGATCATGAATAGTTGCACCCCAGGTTGTTTTCGTATACGCCCCCCGAGGACAGACTTTCATACAAGCTGGATCAAAACAGTGCATACATTGGTATTTCAAAAAATTCCATACCACGCCGTCAACCGGATCTTCAGTTTCTATCATTCTTACAATGGTGTAGGTGTCGCCATTGGTGTCTTTATGAGTTTGATAATTTCCCTGGAAGGGCTCGATTACAGCTGGCAGCTGGTTCCAGTTTTTACAGGCGACCTGGCAACCGCGGCAGGCTGTACATCTACTGGTATCATAAAGATTAGTTAAATATGCCATCTTTAAGCCCTCCTTATATCGCACAGCCATGCTTTATATTCGGGACACATGGTATTAGCATCGCCTATGTGCGGGGTCAGCCGGTTGGCAATATCTCCAGTTGCATAGCCTTTGAAGCCGTACTGCCAGAGCAGGCCAATCTGGTGAACAATTTTGCCATCCAGGTTAAAGGGCTTAAAACGTTTGGTAACACAGGCAATAGCCTTAATGTCACCCCGAGTAGTGGAAACAATAACTTCGCGGCCGTTTTTGATGCCTTTTTCTTTGGCCAGCTCTTCGCTAATTTCTACTATCATATCTGGCATAAGTTCTGCCAACCAGGGCAAGTTGCGGGTTAAAGCACCAGTCTGCCAGTGTTCGCAGACCCGGTAAGTGGTGGCTATGATCGGATACTTGTCCGAAGTACCTTGTTTTTCAGGTTCCCATACCTTGGCAACCGGGTTAAGGGCTTGTTTGTTTAATATGGGAGGAACAGGACTCTCCCAGGGTTCGTAATGCTCAGGGAAGGGACCGTCTTTTAACACCCCGTTGGTTGAGAAAATGCAACCTTTGCCTTCAGGACGCATAATAAAAGGATCTTTAAAAGCAGGATTGTCAGGACCAACCGATTTAATAAAGTCAGGAACATCCCATCCCGCCCAGGCTCCGGCCGCTTCATCCCACCATACCAGACGGCGGTCTTCGTCTCCCGGCCAGGGGGTAATTCCATCAGGCTGAACTGAACAGCGGTTATAAACAATACGGCGATTCATAGGCCAAGCCCAGCCCCAATTGGGGAACAAGCCCAAACCGGAAGGATCTTCTTTCTGGCGAAGCTGCGGCTTATAAATGAATTTGCCGTCTTTCAAAGTAGTGGCACCACAGTAAATCCAGTTACCACAGGCTGTAGAACCATCGTCCTTTAATTGAGCAAAACCTTCTACCGGAGTACCGTTGGCTACATTATAACCACACAACTCATTGGCAACTTTAAGAATGTCGGGTTCATCTTCCTCATGTCCGTCATAATCCCAGGTCATATTGACAATGGGTTCATCTTCCGGACGAGTGCTGCCGGCATAGAGCTGTTTTATTCGCTTACCCAGCTCATTGTATATCCATAAATCAGATTTGGATTCGCCCACCGGGTCGGCACCTTTCCAGCGGAATTGCACCCAGCGACCGGTTTGGGATGCAGTACCTTCCTTTTCATAGACAGCCGCCGCCGGCAGGAAGAATACCTCGGTTCCAATATCATTAGGAGTATACTTCGGTACATCAGGATTGTTGACCGCCCGTTCCCATCCTTGATAGGTCCAGAATTCGGCAGTTTCATTCAGCCACAGGTCCATGGAAACCATCCATTTTAGTTTGGTCAAAGCTTCCTGCTCTTTATTAGCATTAGGCCCGCCTACTACCGGGTTGGTTCCGTTGACAAACAGACCTTCAATTTCACCTTTATGCATGGCTTCAAATAGAGCAATATGAGAGTAATTCTTGCTGGTATCCCGTTTGGGCAAATAGTGATAGGCGAAATCATTGCCAGCATTAGCAGCATCGCCATACCAGGCTTTTAACAGGCTGACCACCCACTTGGACGAGTGAATTCTCCAGCCTGAGTAAGGTATGCCCGCTTTAACCAATTCCCTGAACTCGTCAAGGTTGCTGAAGGGCAGTTTGGCTGCTCCGGGAGTTATTTTGCGAATAAAGGAAATCAAATCTTTGTTGTCTTCAGTATTGGTAGGAGAATCAATATAACCGGGAATAATGTGGAATAGAAGCGCCATATCGGTTGCGCCCTGCACATTGTTTTCGCCGCGTAGAGCATTAATACCTCCACCAGGACGACCGATGTTACCTAATAATAGCTGTACGATGGCAAAGGCTTTTACATTTTGACTGCCAACAGTGTGCTGGGTTATACCCATGGCATAGCATATGGTACCGGTTTTGTCTGGAGCACCAGTACTGCAGAACAACTCAAGAACCTGCATATATTTGTTCTTGGGAGAACCGGTAATCTTGCATACCGTATCAACATCATAGCGAGAAAAGTGCTTTTTAAGCAGTTGGAACACGCACCGGGGATGCTGCAGTGTCTCATCAGTGAGAATCTTGCCGTCAGGGCCGTACTGATAATCCCAGGTACCAAAATCATAGCTGTGCTTAGACTCATCATATCCAGAGAATAAACCATCTTCAAAGCTAAACTCGTCTTTGATGAGATAAGACGCATTGGTGTAGTTGACCACGTATTCCTTGTGATATAAGTTGTTTTCCAATATATAATTAATCATACCGCCAAGGAAAGCAATATCGGTTCCCGAACGCATGGGACAGTAGAGATCCGCTACTGCCGAAGTCCGAGTAAAGCGAGGATCAACATGAATTATCTTGGTCTGACGTTTAGGATCTAACCTTCCATGGGTCAGCCACTTCATACCAATAGGATGGTTTTCAGCAATATTACTGCCCATGATAAGAGCTACATTGGTATTTCTCAGGTCAATCATATGATTGGTCATGACCCCACGACCAAATGCAGGTGACAAACCAGCCACCGTAGAGGAGTGTCAGATACGAGCTTGGGTCTCCAGGTACACTACTCCCAGGGACCGCATTAATTTTGATATTAGGTAGCACTCCTCGTTATCTAATCCGGAGCCACCGATCGAAGCAATCTTTTCATTACGGTTTACTATCATACCATTTTCAGTATGAATAAAGCTTTTGTCCCTGGTTTCTTTTACCCGTTCAGCAATCGTCTGCAGCATCCAATCCCAATCTTTTTCTACCCACTTGTCACTGTATGGAGCGCGATACAGAGGCTTTTTAGCTCGTTTGGGGTTAATAATCTGTTCTCCGGTGTGCGGATCATAGATCTCTCGGAGGTTAAACATGGCTGCCCCCTTGGGACAGGCGCACCCCTCATTAATAGGGTTGTCCGGGTCTCCCTGCACACTTAACAACTGTGTCTCTTTACCTTCTCGGCGCTCTGCATAGACAACCAGACCACAACCTGATGCGCAGTAAGGGCATACGGTTGGTACCGGGGTCACATTCTTTATGCGTAGCTCCTTGATGGCTGCAGCCGTTGCCTGGGTATCAAAGCCAAGATCAAGAATGGCAAAACTGGCTGCTGTAGCACCGGTTACCTTTAGGAACTGTCTGCGGGTAACCTTCATGACACATCACCCTCTCCTTTCCCCACGTGATTGAATTTTTCGCAAGAATTCCCGTAGCAAAATAATAGCACCTTATGGACCCGTAAGATTGTATACCATGATGCATACCATGGATACGCAGCAAACAATGTGGGAATGCCAAAGGTGCTAAAATTCCCCCCCGAAGAATTCTAACCTACTAAAGATAAAGAAGCAGTTATGGTAAATGAACATACCACATCATATTTTAGTTTCGACACAAACAAGTAAATTCCTTGATGGAATATATAAAAATCGGGGTAATATAAGCAATTGTTATATAACGTATAAATAAATGGAATATTAATCCGAACTTAAACGGAAATGACCACTTCCTTCCAGATTGTAACCACCTAAGGACGTCACCCTTTCAATGAATTCCTGACTCCTAATAATATCGATCAGGAATTCCACATGGTCAGGCCGAATGATATCGGTTAATATACATAATTCATAGTCTTCTTCAACCAGGGGTATAAAGTCCAGGCCTAAGACTCTTGCACTGGCATAGACTCCCATACCCACATCACATGAATCATTTTGAACAGCAGCAGCTACTGCCAGATGAGTATACTCCTCGTGATTGTACCCGTAAATATCTTCAGGTTTTATATTTTCCTTAGACAGTAGATAATCTAACAAAACTCTGGTTCCAGAGCCCTTTTGCCGGTTTACGAAACGTACCCCAGAACGGGTCAAATCGGTTAATCCTCTGATATTAAGGGGATTACCTGGTTTGATAATCAGACCTTGTTGTCGTTTCACCAGAGTGAGCAGTTTCCAGTTTATCCCTGATAAGTAACGTCTAAGATAACTGGTATTGTAGTCGCCAGTCTGAGGATCAAGCAGGTGAATACCAGACATATGAGTTTCTTGGCGTCGCAGTGACATTATCCCGCCCATGCTGCCTACATTGCTGGAAATAAGGCGAATTCCATAGCGGCGCTGCAACAGGTCAGCCAGAACATCGATTGCCAAATCGTGGCTGCCAATGCACACTATACTATTATCTATGGTTTGCCGGGACCGGTGCAGGCAAACCTGCATCACTTCTCCCGCCTGAATACCTTCACTGCCCCGGGGAATGCGAATAAAACCGTCAGACTTTACCAAGCTGGTAGTCACCCCGGCCCCACGATTGAGAGGGTAAGCATAGTAGCCTGAGGGAAGGGAGGCACAGTTAACATAGACATATTCGTCAACCCCCATAGGAGAAGGTAGTTTGCGAGCTATCTGACAGTTCAGCATGGTTTCTTGCGGTTCTGGTATACCCTGCCTGCCAAACAGAGCTGGGCGGGCAAATAGGTTGAAGACCAGCTGGGCAGATATAGGATAACCAGGAACACCAATAACCGGCTTGCTTTGAATAGAGCCTAAAATGGCCGGTTTACCGGGTCTGATAGCCAGACCATGAACTAATAGTTCCCCCAGCTCTTCTACTATACCAGCAGTGTAATCCTCGCGACCTGCCGATGATCCCGAACAAATTATCAGCATGTCTGATTGATCTATCATCTCCAGAACTGCTCTTTTGAGCAGTTCTCGATTATCAGCAACAATCGGATGACGTAAAGGAATCGCTCCCCATTGCTGGCAGAAGGCACTTAACATATGGCTGTTGGATTCAACCACCGTTCCAGGAGTCATATTATCAGTACCGGATTCTACCAATTCGGTGCCGGTAGGTATTATGGCTACTACCGGTTGCTTAACTACTTGAATTTCATTCACAGCAGCGGTAATCAGTGAAGCCAGTTCATAAGGGCCAATGCGGGTATAGCTGGGCAAAAGCAGATCCTGAGCTACCATATCTTCACCAATGGAGCGGATATGTTGCCAGGGCACGGCAGGCTGGATGATACGCACCTGGCCGTTTTCAAAGTTTACATCCTCGATCATAACAACGGCATCATAGCCATCCGGCACATAATCACCGGTATCCACCTCGATATATTTGTTGGATTTAATGTAGATGGGGGATTTCTCGGTAGCACCGTAAGTGTCAGCTGCTCGTACAGCTATCCCATCCATGGCGGCTGCCGGATAATGCGGGGCAGAACGCCGGGCATAGACGGCTTGACCAGTGATGCGGTTTAAGGCATCCTGAATCATTATGGTTTCAACTTCCGGGGTTAAGAAACCTAAAGAATTAAGATGACTCATCCACAGTTTGCGAGCGTCATCCAAGGGCATATTTTCTATATAGATTTTTCGTTGCAATTCCGGTCCTCCCAGCCTTATTTTCCACTCTTAGTTAAAATCTAGCATATATATTATCGAAGTGCTACTTGGAGGCGGCATTTTGCCCCAGGTTAATGGTGGTATATAGTATATAATAGGAAAAGTGAAATAACAGATGAGGTGTTGAAGATGAGTGAATTTCTGAAGGTGGTAACAGTTCAAGAAGCTCGACAGCTAATTGCTGGTGCTTTGCCCAGCCGGGGTTGGGAACCGGCAGTACTTTCCTGCGCTCTAGGCCGGGAGCTGTCTGATGCGGTATACAGTCCTGAACCTATACCTTCATTCGCTCGCTCAACCGTTGATGGTTATGCAGTTTGTGCTGAAGATACTTTTGGCTGCGGTGAATCGCTTCCTGCTTTTTTGGAATATGGGGGCGAAATTCAAATAGGGCATAGGCCGAACTTCACAGTCATGCCTGGGCAATGCTGCTGGATACCTACGGGAGGAATGCTGCCGCCCGGAACTGATGCGGTAGTAATGGTTGAATATACTGAACGGTTAGGTGATGATACCGTTTTAATATTCAGGGCGGTAGGACCTGGGGAAAATATTATGCAAGTCGGAGAAGATGCTCCGGAAGGCAGCCTTCTGCTGCCCCAGGGTCACTGTCTCCGTTCCCAGGATCTTGGTCTGCTGGCCTCTGTAGGTATTAAGCAGGTAAATGTCTGGCAGCAATACCGGGTAGGTATCATATCAACCGGAAATGAAATTGTATCTCCGGAAGTATGTCCCCAGCCAGGACAGGTTAGGGATGTTAACAGCATATCTCTGGCCGCAGCCGTCCAATCAGCTGCTGCTGTGGCTAAAACCTATCCCATTGTACCTGATGACTATGATAGGCTGCGCCAAGCGGTGTTGTCAGCCTGTGAGGAAAATGATTGGATATTGATGTCAGGAGGCAGCTCGGTAGGGGTAAAGGATATGACCCTGGAGGTATTGATGAGTTTTCCTCAGGCTCAACTGCTATTTCACGGCATATCCGTCAAGCCAGGCAAGCCTACCTTGGCTGTCAAAATTGATAACAAACTGGTGGTTGGCTTGCCGGGTCATCCGGTATCGGCCTTGACAATGTTCGGGGTGGTATGTAAACCATTCCTGGATTCCAAACCACCTAGCCAGGTAAACGCGGTTGCTGGGGCTAATATTGCATCCCAGCCGGGACGTGATGATTATGTGCCAGTGACTCTGAAAGATGTAAACGGGCAGAGAGTAGCCTATCCATTGCTGGGAAAATCGGGTTTGATGACGATCCTGGCTCAAGCTGACGGATACATTCATATAAACTATCAACAGCAAGGTATTTTAAGTGGTGAATCAGTTCTGGTAACCAGATTCGATTAGGTGCTAAATACCTGCTGCGAGGAGGAAAACTCCAACCTTGCCGGTCAGGTTTACCTCTTATTGATTAAGCAGGAATTCGATATCCTCTATCAAGTCATCCCGCTGCTGATCTAAGGATAGGAAATCCATAGCTTTTATATAAAACTCTTCCAAACGGTCATGTAACTGTTTAGCTAAAGCTATCCATTCGATAGCTTCTTTGATGCCGTTTTCCAAACGTTCTTTAGCCAGGGCAATTCTTTTGGCATATGGGTTCAGTGAATCCTGAGGCAGTAGTTGATCGAAGTCCAACAGTCGTTTGTAGCGGGCCCCTGATAGCTGTTCAGCATATTCAAACAAATAATCACTTACATTCAGCAAAGCTCGCTGGTAATCAGGCAGGAACACCATATCTATCTGGTCAGGGTCAAAAGGATTATGAAATATTTCGGCTCTAACTCCGTTTAGCTCGATCATATGCACCAGATGTTGAATCAAATCTCTGACTCCGCTGCCCGGACTGCCTTTGATAGCATACAGAGCTGTGTCTGCCTCCAATATATGTTCCGCCTTCAAGATTATACCAGCAGGGGTAATGGCTCCAGCGAACAGGTGGCGCACGCCAGTATCGGCAGATGCTTCTGTACCTTTAAGAAAATCAGCAACTAAGGCTAAAGTATTTCGAGCTACTACCTTATCATTACGCACCTTCTCAAGGTAAACGGTCCACTCCTGCAAGGCTAGCTGGGACTCGGCCAAGCGGTGATAAGCCCGCTGGAAACAAAAAGATATCTGATCACTGATTTCAATTATATGTTCGCGGTTATCAGTTAAATTGCTGTGTTGCCAGTATTGGCCTAAATTAATGATTTCATCCACAGCACCAGGATAACGGGGATCAACCACATGAGGGGCAGTCCCATCCAGAACCGCCACCTGGTGGCTGCCAATCACAATTCCATCCAATGAATCGGGATCTGAGGAACACCAATGATATTCAATGTTGTACCCTTGTTTGCTGAAATGCTGGGCGATTTCTTTCATTAAATTAGATTTTCCCACACCCGGACCGCCTTTTAAAACATATTTTCTCTTAACCGTGGGTTGTACCAGGTAGTGGTAAAATGAATAAAAACCATAACAGGTGTTTCCACCGGGGAAAAAGTGACGGGATTTACCCATGATAATCGCCTCCAAAATTAATTAATCTCGCTGTACTATGAAGCATGAATTTGTATCATGTAATTATGTATATGAAGGGAATAAATTATTTAAGCATGTTTAGGCAATTTTCACGGGTATCCAGCCAGTTATTGCTGTGAAAATAGCCCTCCCTGTGTCATCGCAGAAAAAAGGGAATTCCTTAATTGTCATCGCCTTAAAGGACTACCGATGTTCGCTAGCGCTCACTATTAATGTTGGCCGTTCCGGCACTCCCGATGTTCGTTCCTTTGGAACTCACTATTAGTGTTGCGAGGGAGCGAAGCGACGTAGCGATCTCGAACAAGAGTCACGAGCAAGTTGGATGAGATTGCCACGCCCCTTTGGGGCTCGCAACATTAATAGCAACCGAAGGGAGCATCAGGAGTGCCGGAACGGCCAATGACACGAAAGATGGCTTTTCGTCCATCGTGGTCTGCACCACAGATGATAATTGCTGTCTCTGCCATTAGTGTTACTGCCATTCAGCTAACTTATTATCAGGAGGAATAGATATTGCTAAACTGGAAAATCCAGCCAGTAGATGGGCAGAAGGTACAAAAGTTGCAGCAGTCATTACATATTTCCGAAATACTTGCTTCTATTCTTATACGACGAGGAATTAATGATTCCCGGGAAGCCAGGTACTTTCTATATGCCGATCGGACCGATTTGCAGCCTCCGGAGCAAATTCCAGGTCTGAAAGATGCCGTCCGACGCATAGAACAAGCTATAGAGGATGGCCAGAGAATCGCCATCTATGGAGATTACGATGTGGACGGCATTTGCGGCACCGTAATCTTACTGGAATGCTTACAAAACCTGGGGGCTCAGGTGGAATATTATATACCCAATCGCTTTACTGAAGGTTATGGCTTAAACTGTGAAGCTGTTGAGAAGTTGGCTTTCCAGGGTGTTCAATTGCTGATCACTGTGGACTGCGGTATTAATTCAGTTCAGGAAATTGCCCGGGCCAATGAGTTGGGCTTGGAAGTAGTAGTTACTGACCATCATACCCCGGAGTCGGTGCTTCCTGAAGCTGCCATTATTGTCAATCCTCATTTGGGAGCACCTGACAAAGTGAAAGACCTGTGCGGGGCGGGAGTCGTATTTAAACTGGTGCAGCAGCTGGGTGGTGAAACAACCGCAGATCAGCTGGTTAATGAATGGTTGGAACTGGCAGCTATAGCTACAGTAGCGGATATTGTGCCCCTTAGAGGCGAGAACCGCATTTTGGTTAAAGAAGGTTTAAAAACCTTGCGGAGCACCAGCCGTCCCGGACTTAAAGCCCTAATCGAGGAAAGCAGGAGCGAGGGGGACTCTTTACAGGCCTATCATTTGGGTTTCATTCTGGCCCCCCGTATAAATTCGGCTGGTCGTTTAAAGCATGCCAGCCTGGCGGTTGATTTATTAACGGCAAAGGATGAGATCTCGGCCCGTCAGCTGGCCCGGGAATTGTGCAGGTTAAACGAGGAACGGAAACGCATAGAACAGACAGTAGTAGATGAAGCCGCTGCCTGTGTTGATAGTATGGATGAGAATTCAAAAAAAGGTATTCTCATGGTAGAGGGGGAAGGCTGGCATCCAGGTGTAATAGGCATTGCCGCTTCACGGCTGGCTGATCAATATGGCCTGCCGGTAGTATTGGTTTCCTGGGAAGGAGAACTGGGGCGCGGTTCAGCCCGCAGCATACCTGGATTTGATTTATACCAGGCTTTATATGCCTGTCAGGATAGTCTGGAAAAATTTGGGGGTCATACTATGGCTGCGGGTCTCTCCTTGCAACGTTCCCAATTGGAGACCTTTAGGCAGCTGCTGCAGGAACAAGCCCGCATCGTTCAGAGGGATAGGGAGCTAGTTACCTATCTGGATGGGGAAGTATTCTCTCACCAGATAACCTTGGATTTGGTGCGGGAATTAGACATGCTGAGGCCGTATGGGGAAGGTAATCCTGTCCCTCTATTCCTGGTTCGTCATGATAAGATAGAACGTGCTTCCCTGATGGGTTCCGATCGCAGTCATTTCCGAGCTGTGCTGCAGCCAGGCAACCTTCCGGTAATATCTTTTCGCCGGTCGGAATGGATAGAGCATCCCTTCCGCCACTGCCGGTTTGATTTGCTGGCTAATCTGGAGATTAACTCCTACCAGGGAAACTCCCAGGTGCAAATTAAAGCCGCCCATCTGGAACCAAGCTATAAAAATAAGACAGTTGGCTGTGACCCTCAGCTGCTAGGTATAGTAGATAAGGCTGTTAACACTCTGCAGTGCGGCCAACCGGTAGTGTTTGTGTTTCCTACCTATCGCGTTTTGCGCTGTTACCACAAATTTTTATGCACTCTATTATTGTCTGATGTAATATACCCTATACATGGGCATCTATCTCGCCAGGAGCGCTTAACTGCTGAGGCGACTCTATCCAGCGGGCAACCCCTGGTTTTTTTACTCACTGAGTCATATTACCAATATTTAAGAAAAGTGCCGGGCAACCATTTAACAGACTCCGGTTGGGTGATAAAGTTCTGGCCTATATCGCCAGGCTCAGCTGAAGATTGCAACAGCTGCTATCCGGATATAAAAAATCAGCCCCAGATTAAATTGACAAGGAACATTAACAGCTCTATGGATCATACCCTGCTATATATAAACAGCCAGGCAAGTAAAGATAAATTAGTTCAACAATGGTCTAGGTTGACCGGATCAGTCTCGGTATCTGATTGGACCTTCAGCGGACTGCTGCCTGACCCCAATTCCACCCAGGCTGAATGGGCAGCCTTGCCCTTGGACAGGTACCGGCCTAAGGCAGATCAGGTGATTCTGGTAGATCCGCCTTACAGTTACTATGAAGCTTTGATTGTAGCCCAGCAGCTAACTGCTTTGTCATCTTCTGCTGTACTTCAGGCTGGCTTCACTCCTCAGCAATTAATGAGTTTGGGTGAACATCTTCGGCACTTATATCCCGAGCGGATGATTATCGCTAAAACAGCTGCTTACCTGGCCAGACTAGCCCGGAATGGGTTCATTCGTGACGACTTGAAAACCTTGACTGCCGGGGCTAGCCGGACAACCGGTTTGTCGCTAAGTGAGCAGCAAATCATAGGTTCACTGCGTACTATGTCTGATTTGGGGTTGTGCCTGTACCGCAAAAAGGGTAGTATTATTGAAATAAAGATGCTTGTTTCGACTTCAGCTACCTTGGATTTGGCGGATTCGCCCTATTATCGAGAGGGACAGATGGAAAAACGAGCTTTCGATAAATGGGAACAGTGGGTAAAAGAACAATTGGCATGGTGATATGGAATGGGCCCCGAGCTTATTATTGAGAGAATAAAACAATACGATCCATCGGCAAATTTTGAGCTGATAGAAAAGGCTTACTACTATGCACAAAGAGCTCATGCCGGCCAGAAAAGGATTTCCGGTGAGCCTTATATAATTCACCCGGTAGAAGTGGCCCTCATTCTAACGGAGATTGAAATGGATACTGCTTCTATTTGTGCGGCACTTCTCCACGATGTCATTGAGGATACGGATATGGGTTATACCGTAATAGTAAATGAATTTGGGGAAGAGATTGCCCTGCTGGTGGACGGAGTAACCAAGTTAAGCCGCATTAATTTCAAATCCAAGGAAGATGCCCAAGCGGAAAACTTGCGTAAGATGTTTTTAGCCATGGCCAAAGATATCCGGGTTATTTTAATTAAACTGGCCGATCGCTTGCACAATATGCGTACACTGGAATACCAAAGTGAACGCAAACAAAAAGAGATTGCTCTGGAGACCATGGAGATATTTGCTCCCTTAGCTCATCGCCTGGGCGTTTTCAAGTTCAAGTGGGAATTGGAAGATTTATCTTTCTATTATTTGGAACCGGATATTTATTATGAAATTGCCAAGCGGTTAAAACAAAAGCGCAAGGATCGCGAAGAGTATGTACATGAACTGATACAACAAATAAAGACCGGGCTGGAACAAATAGATATTAAAGCAGACATAAAAGGCCGGCCTAAAAATATCTACAGCATTTATAAAAAAATGTTGAAGCAGGGGAAAGACATTGATGAAATTTACGATAAAATAGCTATTCGCGTGGTGGTTGACGATGTTCGCGACTGCTATGGGGTGTTGGGCATAATCCATACCATGTGGAAGCCCCTTCCTGGGCGCTTTAAGGACTATATAGCTACTCCCAAACCCAATCTGTATCAATCTTTGCATACCACTTTGATTGGCAAAGGTGGTGAGCCTTTTGAGGTACAGATTCGTACCTGGGAAATGCACCGTACCGCAGAATATGGTATTGCCGCTCATTGGCGCTACAAAGAAGGAATTAATCCCAAAGACAAAAAGTTAGATGAAAAGCTGTCCTGGCTGCGCCAGATACTGGAGTGGCAGCAGGAAGTTAAAGATACCAATGAATTTATGGAATCTCTAAAGATAGATCTTTTTGATGATACGGTTTTCGTTTTTACCCCCAAGGGTAAGGTTATCGAATTGCCCAAGGGTGCCTGTCCCGTTGATTTTGCTTATCGAGTCCATACTGAAGTAGGGCACCAGTGTATAGGTGCCAAAGTAAACGGGCGGATAGTGCCGCTGGATTTTCCCCTGAATAATGGTGACATTGTAGAGATTATCACTTCCAAGAGTTCTCCTGGCCCCAGTTATGACTGGCTTAACTTTGTAAAGACTTCTTCTGCCAAGAGCCGGATAAAACAATGGTTTAACCGGGAAAAACGCCAGGCTAATATCTTAAAAGGACATGATCTGCTGGAAAAGGAACTGCGCAAAAGACACTTCAGCACCAAAGAGTTTTTACGGGAAGATAAGCTGCTGGAAGTAGCCCGGCGTTTGGGCTATAATTCTGCAGACGATCTATGTGCCGCTATCGGAGATGGTAATGTTACTGTCAATCAAGTTCTGAATAAATTCAAAGAGTTGTTTTTTCATGATGCCCAAGTAGATGATATAGTGCCTTTAAGTGTTACCGACCGGGTTATACCCCACCGGGATAGGGACAGCGGTGCCTTGCGCATCAAAGGAGTAGATGATGTGGCTATTCGTTTAGCCCGCTGCTGTAATCCTCTGCCCGGTGACCAGGTATTAGGGTATATTACCCGGGGACGGGGGGTCTCCGTACATCGCCGGGATTGCCCTAATCTGCAGAATTACCTGCGTACAGAAAAGGATCGGATCATAGAGGTAGAATGGGCGGAAGAACGCGGCATATATACTGTGGAAATTGAAGTGAAAGCCATAGACCGGGCTCGCTTAACCGCTGATATTATGAACATCATTGCCGACATGCGTATCAATATTTTATCGGTGTTTTCCCGGGCTACCAAAAATGACTTGGCCATAATGAACTTGAAACTGGAAATCAAGGATATGCCACACATGTATGCTGTAATACAGCGGCTGCAAAAAGTAAAGGATGTATTGGAAGTACGCCGGGTATTACCTGGTGAAGTCAGAGGTGAGTGAATGTGAGAGCAGTCGTGCAAAGGACCAGAAGCAGCCAGGTTAGTGTGAACGGACAGGTAGTTGGGCAGGCTGGACCTGGTCTAACCGTACTACTAGGTATAAAACGCGGTGATCAAACAAGTGATGCCGAGTATATAATGGATAAGATTATTAATTTGAGGATTTTCGAAGATGATGAAGGGAAAATGAATCTTTCTCTGTTGGAGCGCGGCGGGGAAGTATTGCTGGTAAGTCAGTTTACTTTATACGGTGATGCCCGCCGGGGCAGGCGCCCTAGCTTTACTGATGCCGAACTCCCGGAACCAGCTGAGTCTTTATTTGCCTACTGCTGCCAATTAATCCGGGATAAAGGCATCAGGGTTGCCACCGGGATATTTGGAGAACATATGGTGGTAAGTATGGAAAATGATGGGCCATGCACTATCTTGTTAGATAGTGAACGCAATTTTTGAAGGAGGCATGCCAAGGTGATTTTAAAAGGATTAGAGATTAATACTATGGGTGTAAACTGTTATATTGTCGGCTGTGAAGAAACTAAGGAAGTAGCGGTCATAGATCCGGGCGGAAATGCCCGGGGAATAGTAAGATTGTTGGAGCAGGAAGGATTAAAGGCAATATATATTATTAACACCCATGGACATATAGACCATATCGGCGGCAATAGAGGAGTAAAGGAAGCCACTAATGCCCAAATTCTCATCCATGAAGATGATGCCAAAATGCTGGTTAATCCCATGTCCAATTTTTCTTTCTTGATGGGAAGCAGGGTAACCAGTCCGCCCGCTGACAAGTTCCTGCATCATGGCGATATCATAAAAATAGGCAATACGGTAGAATTGGAAGTGATTCATACCCCGGGACACAGCCCAGGAGGAATTTGCTTGAAAACTGGCAACATTATCTTTGTAGGTGATACCCTGTTCCAGGGTTCCATCGGCAGAACCGATTTCCCGGGAGGCTCATACCATCAGCTTATTAAAAATATTAAAGAACGGTTACTCTGTTATGATGATGATGTAATCTGTTATCCGGGACATGGTCCGGCTACTACTATAGGCTTTGAAAGGCAACACAATCCTTTTTTATAAAAATGCTTTACAAGAGATATGGCACCATGCTATTATAATTGCTAACTACAATTAATAAATGCTAAATGCAGTGAACAAGTAAAGTAGAAGTGGGGAACTATGCAGAGAGGAGACGCCACCGGCTGAAAGCGTTTCTATAGGGAAGCACTTTGAAGTTCACTTGGGAGCACCCGGCTGAAACCGCAAGGCAAGTAGGTTAGGGCGGAAACTTCCACCGTTAAAAGGAAGGGGATATCGGATCAGCCTGTATCCTTTGACAAGCGGGCCGTATAGGCAACATGGGTGGTACCGCGGGAAGACAGCTTCTCGTCCCATTAGGGGATGAGAAGTTTTTTGTTATCAGCAGGATGGTCCCGTATCTTATGAGAGCGGGCAATTGAAGCCAATTAGGGTGGTACCGCGGGAAGTTAACAACCTCTCGTCCCTTAAAGGGATGAGAGGGTCTTTATTTTTTTGGAGGTGAGGCAGATGCAAGGACTGAAAACAAAACTTGCTGAGGAAATGCTGGTTTTACGCCGGGCAAATCAGCCCACTACAGTTATTGATGTAAAAGGCTGTCCCATAGGAGGGGAGTCGGTAGTGGTTGTGGCTGGGCCCTGCGCTATAGAAAATGAGGAGATATTAAAGGAAACCGCATTCAAAGTACGGGGATCAGGAGCAGTTATGCTGCGGGGCGGTGCCTTCAAACCGAGGACATCTCCGTACAGCTTTCAGGGTTTGGGAGAGGATGGACTGCGGATACTGGCACGCATCGGCGAGGAAATGAATATGCCGGTAGTGACAGAAGTAATGGATAGTTCAGACATAGAACTGGTTGGTAACTATGCTGATATCCTTCAGGTAGGAGCCCGTAACATGCAGAATTTTTCTCTGCTCAAGAGGCTGGGCCAGGTGAATAAACCGGTCATCTTAAAGCGGGGGCTGGCAGCTACTATAGAAGAATGGCTGTGGGCGGCTGAATACATTCTGGCAGGGGGTAACTCTCAGGTAATACTTTGTGAACGGGGGGTAAGGACTTCCGAGCCATGGACCCGGAACACCCTGGATTTATCTGCTGTAGCCCTGGTAAAAGAGCTGTCCCATTTGCCGGTAATGGTAGATCCCAGTCATGCTACCGGGGTACGCAGTCTGGTAACCCCTATGGCCCGGGCAGCTATTGCTGCGGGGGCTGATGGTATCATGGTGGAGGTACATCCCAATCCAGAACGAGCTTTGTCGGACGGGGATCAGTCCCTGACTCCAAAAGGCTTCAGCCAGCTTATGAAAGAAATTGAACCCATTGCCCGAGCGGTCGGGAGGAGAGTTTACTAATGAGCTTAGGTATTTTGGGACCGCCCGGTACTTTCAGTGAAGCAGCTGCCATCGCTTATGGTTGGCCGAAGCAGGAACTGGTATATGCCGATTCCATTTCCTTGCTTTTCCATAAGCTTAGCCAAGGGGAAGTAACTGATATTCTGGTTCCTTTTGAAAATTCAGCAGCAGGTATATTGAGAAGCAGCCTGATGTGTTTAACCCAGTCTCCGGTGATGATAATGGGAGAAATTATTGTTCCCGTGAAACAGTGCCTGATGGGCGCACATCCCTATGATCTCGCAGAGATACAAGTAGTGGTAACCCAACCTGCTGTTTTGGCTCAATGTGAAAGCTACTTGCACCAGAACCTGCCTGAGGTGCGTATAGAAATAACTGATAGTACAGCCCGGGCTGCTCAGATGGCTGCAGCTGATTCTCGTAAAGTAGCCGCTATCGGACCCGAACAAGCGGCTATAAACTATGGATTGGTTATCATAGCCAGCGATATTCAGCAGGAGAACAACTGCACCCGTTTTTTTCATCTGAGCAAGGCCACCCGGCAGCAGGCTGATGATGGCAACAAAAGCAGCATAATATTTGAGCTTGCTGATCAGCCGGGAGCTTTGTATAAAGCTTTAGAGATATTCGCCCTTAAACAGCTGAACTTAAGCAAGATAGAATCCTTCCCGGTAAAAACTAAACAAGGATACCGGTTTTATATAGAGGTTGATTTACCTACCGGCTTGCTTTCGGTACCAGATTTGTTGGCCCAGCTGAAATCTCGTTGCTCGTCGGTCTTATATCTGGGCAATTATTACAGTTGTAGGGAGGATAATCATTGTTAATTCAAACTACTTTCCAACCGGCTGAATTGTATGAGGCTGTGCATGAACTAATTCGCATGGCCTACCCTAAACATGATTTAACCCGTGAGGAATCACCGTCAGCTGATGTCAAACTGCATATACAGAGAGATATTGATGGTCAACAGGTCTTTTTTAACGGATGGATAATCACCGGAGATCAGCGAACAGCTCGCAAGGAAAGCTATCCCCTTGATGTGACCGAAGGAGATGAGCGACGCAGGCACATAAACCGGCTGACCAGGCGCTTTGCTTATGATTTGCTGGTTGAACACACCGGCCATTCCATAAACAGTTATGGAATATTAACAGGTATGCGACCGGTTAAGCTAGTGCATCGCATGTTGGAGCGGGGCATTTCCCCTATTCAGATCCGCGAGCAGTTAAGAAATGACTTCCGTATGAGTCCAGAAAAAGCAGATTTAATAATAGAAGTGGCAAGCAACAACTATCCATTTATAGTCAAAGGACCGCAGGCGTATAACACGATAGGCTTGTATGTTGGTATACCGTTTTGTCCTACCCGCTGTTATTACTGCTCCTTTCCAGGAGCGGTATACCAGCCCGGTGACTCACTGCGGTCTTTTCTAACCGCTCTGGTGCGGGAAATGGAGGGTATTTCCCAGTGCCTTAAGGAAACCGGGCGTACTGTACAGAGCATATATATTGGCGGAGGCACCCCTACCGTGCTCTCGGAGGATGAATTGGACCAGTTATTCAACCACCTGCACCGGTTGTTTATTTCACCGGCAACCCTCGAGATCACGGTAGAGGCGGGCAGACCCGATACTCTTTCCCCCATGAAATTAAGGCTGCTTAAAGATGCGGGGGCCAGTCGGATCTGCATAAATCCTCAAACCATGAATAATGAGACCCTGGCCAAAATTGGCCGGGCTCACGATCGGGAAGGAGTGGTGCGATCGGTCAATTGGGCAAGAGAAGCGGATTTTAGACAAATCAATATGGATTTAATTGTTGGTCTTCCTGATGAAGGCCGTCAGGATTACCAGCACACAGCAGAGGATATTCTTAAACTAGCCCCGGAAAACATTACCGTTCATACCCTAGCGGTAAAAAGGGGCTCGAGAATGGCAGAACAAGAGGGGCGGGAGTCGGTAGGTGAGCGAATCAAAACGGTACAGGATGGTCTGGCCATGATGGAAACTTTATTCAGGGAAAGCAGTTATAAACCTTACTATCTATATCGACAAAAATATATGCAAGCCAGTATGGAAAATGTGGGCTACTCCCTGCCCGGTCACTTCTGCCTGTACAACATCAACATGATTGAGGAGAAACAGACCATTATCGGTATAGGAGGAGGGGCAGCCAGTAAATTTGTTAACCCCAGTGATGGGGGACTCAAGTCGTTCTATAATCCCAAAAACCCTGTTGCATACGCGGAATCAGTCGACAGGTTAATAGCTGCTAAAGTTGACAACCTTAAGACCGTACATTAGAATTATCCAAGGATTATGCGAGGCTGGAGGTGCTTTATGCAGATCAAAGCTCCCCGGGGTACATATGATATATTACCGGACGAAGCAGTTAAATGGCAGTGGATGGAGCAGGTTCTGAAGGAAACCGCAGAACGGTTCGGATACCGGCAAATCCGTACTCCCATGTTTGAACACACCGAATTGTTCCAGCGCGGGGTAGGGGAAAGCACCGACATTGTTACTAAAGAGATGTATACTTTCCAGGATAAAAGCCAGCGCAGTCTGACCCTGAGACCGGAAGGTACAGCCTCGTGTGCACGAGCTCTTATTGAGCACAGCCTTTATAACGGCACTCTTCCTGTTAAGTGGTATTATATCGGTCCCATGTTTCGTTATGACCGGCCGCAGACCGGTCGTTACCGTCAATTTCATCAATTCGGCGTAGAAGCATTCGGCAGTGGTAGTCCTTATTTGGATGCAGAAATACTGTTCTTGCTGGTGGAAATACTGCGCAGGTTAGGGCTTCCCGAATATGAACTGCACTTGAATTCGGTGGGATGTTCGAAATGCAGGGAGCAGTATCGCCAAAAACTAATAGAGCATATCACCCCTGTCAAAGAGCGCCTTTGTGCAGACTGCCAGGTCCGTTACCTGCAGAATCCCCTGCGGGTACTGGACTGCAAAGAAAAAAGCTGCCACCAGGCTATAGTCAATTACCCGACTTTTTTAGATAGCTTGTGTGACAACTGCCGTGACCATTATACTTTAGTGCAAAAGACCCTTCAGGACAATGGTATTAAGTTTGTTCACGATGATAACTTAGTCAGAGGACTGGACTACTATACCAATACTGCTTTTGAGGTTCATATCCCTGGTATCGGTGCTCAAAGCGCTGTAGGAGGAGGAGGGCGGTATGATGGCCTGGTGGAGTCCTGCGGGGGACCGTCCCTGCCTGGGATAGGTTTTGCTCTGGGATTAGAGAGGCTTCTGCTGGCCTTGAACCAGCAAAAAGGTGTACCTTGGGCCGAAAACCCGGTGAGTGTTTTCATTGCCGTAATGCAGGAACACCTGGAGGATCAAGCCGCGGCACTATTGTTTAAGCTACGCCAGCAAGGGATAGCAACTGATAAGGATTATAACCAAAGGAGCAGCCGTGCCCAGATGAAGCTGGCTGATAAGCTGGGAGTGAAATATGTCGTCCTATTGGGCGAGGAAGAAGTCAAAGGCGGCTTTGTTACGGTAAGAGACATGAAAAGCAAAGAGCAGTGGAAGATTGATGAAGAAGGGCTGGTCCCTTTTTTACAGGAACGCTTGGATAACCGTTAGGAGGAACAATAGGGCATGAAAAGGACGCATAGTGCTACGGAGTTGACCGTTGATCACGCTGGGCAGGAAGTCATATTGAATGGTTGGGTAGATACAAGGCGTGACCATGGAGGACTGATTTTTATTGATCTGCGTGACCGCTCAGGAATCATCCAGATCGTATTCAGCCCGGAGGTTTGTGAAGAAGCCTTTCACCTGGCGGAACAGGTCCGCAGCGAATATGTTATCGCTGTTCGCGGAGAGGTTAGAAGGCGACCTGAAGCTACGGAAAATCCCAATCTGAAAACCGGGTTAATAGAAGTGTACGCCCGGCAGATGGAAGTATTTAGTCCAGCTAAAACACCACCTTTCTATATTGAGGACGGTATTGACGTAGACGAGACCCTGCGCCTGCGCTACCGGTATTTGGATCTGAGAAGACCGGAGATGCGTGACTGTATTATGTTAAGGCACCGGGTTGTTCAGACTATGCGATCCTTTTTAGACCAACGTGGATTTATAGAGATTGAAACACCAATTCTTACCAAGAGTTCTCCTGAGGGGGCCCGGGATTATCTAGTTCCCAGCCGGGTACATCCTGGCGAGTTCTTTGCTTTACCTCAGTCACCCCAGATATTTAAGCAAATATTGATGGTGGCTGGTATGGAAAAGTATTTCCAAATAGCTCGTTGTTTCCGGGATGAGGATCTGCGCGCCGACCGGCAGCCGGAATTTACCCAGTTGGATATGGAAATGTCTTTCGTGGATGAAGAGGATATTTTTGCCCTGGTAGAAGACCTCATGGCCGTTATATTTAAGGAAGGTCCGGGTCGTGATATAGCTACTCCTTTTCCCAGGATTACTTATGACGAAGCTATGCTAAAATATGGTTCTGATAAGCCGGACATGCGTTTTGGCCTGGAAATAGTAGAACTGACTGATCTGGTCAGAGATGTGGATTTTAAAGTATTTTCTTCAGCAGTTCAAGCCGGCGGGGTGGTTCGGGCTATTAATGCCAAAGGCTGTGCCACTTTTACCCGGCGGGAAATTGATGAACTGACCCAAATAGCAGTTGACAACGGTGCCAAGGGCATGGCCTGGATTATGGTAACTGAAAACGAACTGCGCTCTCCTATAACCAAGTTCTTTTCCGAAGAACAAATGAACCGGGTACTTCAGGCCTTAGATACTAAACCCGGAGATTTGCTGCTGTTCAGCGCTGATACTGAAGCTACCGTTGCCCGGGTGCTAGGTACTATTCGCCTGGAATTGGGCAAGCGTTTAAATCTTATTGATGATTCCAAGTTATCCTTTGTCTGGGTAACCGATTTTCCATTGCTGGAATGGGATGAGGAAGAAAAACGCTATGTAGCAGTTCACCATATGTTTACTTCCCCGCGGGTAAAAGATATTCCACAACTGGAGGAGAATCCTCTTCATGCCAGATCCAGAGCTTACGATCTGATTCTGAACGGGACCGAAATTGGCGGAGGCAGTATTCGTATCCACCGCCGGGACTGGCAGGAAAAGATGTTCAAGCTGGTGGGATTGACCCCGGAAGAAGCTTACGACAAATTTGGTTATATGCTGGATGCTTTCGAATATGGGACCCCGCCACATGGCGGTATAGCTTTTGGAGTAGACCGCTTGGTGATGATAATGGCTGGACGCAGCAGCATAAGAGATGTTATAGCTTTTCCCAAAACTCAAAGTGCGTCCTGCCTGTTAACCCAGGCACCTTCTCCAGTGAGTCCCAAACAACTGCGGGAATTATCCCTTAAGGTCCGTGAGAAGTAAGCTGGAACTGGGAGAACTGCCTATTAATAACAAGCCCATCCCGCTTGAAGTAACCAGGGTTGTGTGATATATTTTACCTAGCAATAGTCAATTGTGACAGGAAATCCCTGCTGTGTGCGTGTCATTGCCGTAAGTTTTTGCCAACACCAAAAACTAGGGAATTCGTCTCCGTATGTGGCCTGTATGCCTGGTGTAACCAGGACACACAAAGCATGTGGGAGAATACCCACCTGTCGAGAACAGGTTTAAACTACGGCTACCACGGCTCGGTGGGGTTTTTTTGTGGAGGTATACAGAAAATTATGGAAGGGTTTTTGCAAAGAACCAGCTTGTTAATTGGTGATATTGGGATTCAGCGTCTACAAAATGCCTTCGTAATTATCATAGGCTTGGGTGGAGTGGGTTCCTACGCTGCCGAAGCCCTGGCCCGCAGTGGAATCGGTCATTTAACCCTGGTTGACCGGGATCGGGTAGAAACGAGCAACATAAACCGTCAACTGCCTGCACTGCATTCGACCCTTGGCCAGTTCAAGTGTGAAGTAATGGCAAAGCGTATACGGGATATTAATCCAGATATCGATCTGCGGGTGCTGCCGGTAGAATATACCCCGGATACAGCTGATAGTATTCTGGATCAGTCTTACGATTTCGTTGTGGATGCCATTGATTCCCTTACCAATAAAATTCACCTCATCGAGTACTGCCTGAAAAAAGGCTTGCCCATCATAAGTTCTATGGGGGCTGCCAACCGCCTTGATCCGCTTCAATTTAAAATAACTGATATAAAAAATACCCATACTTGCCCGATGGCCCGTAAACTGCGCAAAGAGTTGCGTCAACGGGGTATTACTTCCGGGGTACCAGTGGTATATTCCACCGAGAATCCTCATATACCGCAATATAACGAAGCAACACGCTTGGGAAGCATCAGCTTTGTCCCCGGAACTGCGGGATTGGCCATGGCAGGTTTCGTGGTTAACAATATTCTCGCTAACGCTCTCCATTAAAACTGGTTTTTTACGCCAATTATTCCTTTAGCAAAAAGCTTAAACTACTAGATTTTTTCCTTAAGTCTTTTGTCGCAAAAATGTAATTATTTTCACGCAAGGCAGGAAATAAAGATTAGGAGGTAGAATAAATGTCCTACTGGGATCGGGAAAAAGAGTGCATGCCTCGGGAGGAATTAGAGAAACTTCAACTGAGAAGATTAAAGGAAACTGTATATCGGGTTTACGCCTTCGTACCAGCCTACAAGGAGAAAATGGATCAGGCTGGTATTAAGCCGGATGATATAAACAGTCTGGAAGATTTACACAAGCTGCCTTTTACTACTAAACAAGATTTAAGGGATAATTATCCTTTTGGCATGTTTGCCTTACCCATGAGCGAAGTAGTAAGAGTTCACTCTTCCTCAGGGACCACCGGTAAACCAACGGTTGTAGGCTATTCCAGGCGTGATATTGATACCTGGGCAGAGTTGATGGCCCGAGCCCTTACTAGCGCAGGAGCCAATCGCCATTCCATCATACAGAACTCTTACGGTTATGGCTTGTTCACCGGTGGACTGGGTGTTCATTATGGCGCTGAGAAACTTGGTGCGTCGGTTATTCCGACATCAGGGGGCAACACTAAGCGACAGATAATGTTAATGCAGGATTTTGGCACTACAGTTTTGACCTGTACTCCTTCTTATGCTCTATTTCTGGCAGAAGTAATGGAGGAAATAGGAATTAGCCCTTCAGATCTAAAACTGCAAAGCGGTGTCTTTGGAGCTGAACCCTGGTCGGAAAACATGCGGCGTGAAATAGAAACAAAGCTCCAGATTGATGCTTTTGATATTTATGGACTCAGTGAAATAGTAGGACCTGGCGTAGCTATTGAATGTCCAGCCAAGCAAGGACTTCATCTGGCAGAAGACCATTTTATTGCGGAAATAATTGATCCTGAGACAGGCCAAAACCTACCAGATGGATCGATGGGTGAACTGGTAATTACGACTATTACTAAAGAAGCCTTGCCCATGATACGCTATCGAACCAGAGATCTCACCAAACTGGACAGGTCAGTATGTGAATGTGGCAGAACTCATACCCGTATGCAGAAAGTACTAGGACGTTCCGATGACATGGTTATTATCCGGGGGGTTAATGTATTTCCCTCCATGGTGGAAAGCGTATTACTCAATATACCTGGTGTTGAACCCCATTACCTGCTGGTGGTGGATCGCAAAGGTAATCTAGATATATTAGAAGTCAGGGTTGAAGTATCGGAAAAGGTATTTTCTGATGAAGTTCGCAAATTGGAAGAGCTGGGATCAACTATCAGTAAAGAGCTGGAAAGTGCTCTGGGGATAAGTGTAAAGGTGCGCTTAGTTGAACCAAAATCCATTGAGCGCAGCGAAGGCAAGTCTAAAAGAGTTATTGATAGAAGAAATATATAAGGAGGGGCAGTATGGCGAAACAAATATCGGTTTTCTTGGAAAATAAAGCCGGACGTCTATCCCATGTAACCCGGGTGCTTGGAGAAGCTGGAATTAATATTCGCGCACTGTCCATTGCTGATACTTCTGATTTCGGTATATTGAGAATCATTGTAAGTGACCCAGAAAAAGCTTATCGCATTTTAAAGGAAGCTGATTTCACCGTTAGCGAGACGGAAGTAATAGCGGTTCAGGTACCTGATTCACCAGGAGGATTGGCGACTGTTTTGGAACAAATGTCAGAAGCTAATTTGAACATTGAGTATTTATATGCCTTTCTCGGTACAGCCGAAAATGATGCTCTGGTTATTTTTAAAGTCGAAGATATCGAAAAAGCCCGGCAGACCTTTAAGGAGAAAGGAATACGTTTTATCGATGAACAACAGCTTTATAAACTATAAGATACCAAGGGAGTTCTGAATAGGGGACTCCCTGGCCTTTTAACTGTGTTGTAATAAATTTACATATCCACCTTCAACGCCGTAACATTCTTGCTTATATACCTTCACCATTCACCGCACTGTGTCTAAGCAGCTACCAGATACCTGATTGCAGTAGCATTCCCAGTTCCTTCCCAACAACGATTGAAAGAACTATGCGAAGGAGGTGAACAAATGAAAAAAGCTATTGGTCTAGGTTTAATCGTAGGCGTATTTTTTGCCCTGTTTGTCTTATTGCAGAATTATCTGGGAGCTACAGCTTTCTACATTGCTGCCATTGCCATGGCAATGTTTGCAGTAATTGGCCCCTTTGGCGACTACCTGAAAACAGCTATCGCTATGCTGATAGGTGTGGTAGTTGGCCTAGCTTCTATGATAATCCTGGCCTTGTATTGTCCCCTTCCTCCTGACAACCTTATGTATGTGGCAATAGTATCAGGCATTGCACTTTTCCTGCTAGTGGTGCTGTCCGCTACCGGGCTGAGAATCGATGCCATGTTTTTAGGCTGGGCAGCCTCTTTAGCCGGTTTGTACCCGACTTACCTGGCTGATGCAGCTTCCCTGGCCACAGCAGCCCTGCCTGCTACTGTGGGAGTTACCGTATCCCTGATGGTAGGTTTGGTATTGTCACTGCTGGTTATCAAGATCGCCATGGCGGTAAACCGATAAATGCGAAGGGAGGGATATAAGTGCAGAAGAAAACCAGGTTATCTCAATTGTTAGTATTATTTGTGGTTTTATCATTGGTGTTCGTGCCACCTTTGAGCGCAGCTGCTCCGCAAGCGGCTCCTGAAAAGGTGATTGATAACGAACTGGTGGTTTCCACGCTAGGTGGAGACGGTTCTATTGTAGCAATAAAGGTGCTTAATCAGTTAAGAGTCTTTGGAGATGGATCTTATTCAATACAAGATTCCAGTAAGTTTAAACTTTCTTCCATCAGGAATCTATATGGTTCTGAAAAAATTAATTACAGTGGTGATAAGGTAAACGTAAACATCAGTGCCAGTGGGTTTTCAGACCTGTATTATCTGGCTCAGCTAGACAAAGACGAGATAGCTAAAATCGATCTACCAGTTAGTGTAAAAGTTGAATACTACTTGGACGGTAAAAAGGTTCAGCCTTCCCAGATGGCCGGCAAGTCTGGACATATTAAAATAGTATGCGAAGTAGAAAACCTAACTGGTGAACTAAAGACTTTAGAATTTAAGGATTCCAAAGAGGAGACCGTAACCAAGGAAATGATGGTTTATACTCCATATGCGGTTTCCATAAGCGGTGTACAGTTGGACAACGATAAGTTTGCCAATATTACTGCTCCTGGTGTAGCTGGGGAATCTCCAGAAGGCGTTCTGGCTAATGTACAGGGCGTTACTTCGGTTAGCTGGACGGTTCCTTTGATTCCGCCGGCTTATCCAGCCAAGCAGTATACTGTTTTAGAAGCTGATGCCAAGAATATCGAAATTCCCAGTTTCAATATTGGAGTAATGCCCATATTACCTACTACTTCCTCCATCGACAATCTTACTGGAAGTTTAACTCAGCTTTATGATGGCTTTAACCAGATTGAACAGGGAATTGGAGCCAGTAACAAGGATGCTACTCTCCTGTACGGCTTGGCAGCTATAAAAGATGGTCTCGATCAGGTAGCCAGTGGTATTGGTACCGTAGAATCGAACCTGAAGACCATCAGGGTAGGATTGGCTAATCCTAATTTCGATGCCGAATCCTATAATATGGCTACTGGTACTGATGCCAAGGGAGCCACACCAGGTGCCAAGGATGCTATTTCCCTGATGAAGAACACTATAGACTCTCAGCTTCTGGCAGCCTTCGGCGGGCAAAAGATGGCTTTAGGACTTATGGAGAATGCTATTGGCACCTCAGCCGATAGTGGACAGGAACCCTCCCTTAGTACCAGCCTTTACAATGATATTAACTACCTGAAGGCAGCAACCGCTGGAACTCCCGCCCAACAGGTAATTACCCAGGCTATTGAACCCAAACTAAAGGCCATGAACAACAATGTCAAAGTATTCCGGGATGGCGGCGAAATGATAACCGCAACTGGAACTTTAGCTTTTCCTGCCAGCGTAAGTGCGGTAGAATTAGGTAGTAAGACATTGTCTGAAAAGTTGGGTCAGTTAGAAGGAGGCTTAACCATGGCCGTAATCGGACTGGGTGCCTTGGACCAGAAAGGTGAACCGGTTCCGGTAATGGCTAACGGAAAACCCGGCAGCCTTTTGTACGCTTTAGAATACCTGCAGCAGAGTATTAATGGTAAAATGATACCTGGTATTAACCAGCTGCAGGAAGGTGCCGGAAAGATTGGATCAGGTGCGTTAACCGCCAAAGATGCTATCAGTGTTGGTTTGCAGACCACCCCGGTTATGATGGCGGCTATGAATGAAAAACTGGCTACAGCTGATACTTTCCTGGGTAAACCGGACGGAGCAGAAGGAACGGTGACCTATGTATTCCAGACTCCGGCTATTACCACTGAAGGGCAAGCTATGAAATATGGACTTGGTGCTATTGCCGTAGCCCTGATCCTGTTAATTGCGGTAGGCAGACCGCCCAAACAGGCATTCGAGGCTCCGGCTGAACAAGCATAAAAATTTTATCGGGAGGTAAGAAAAAAGATGAAAAAAAGATGGATCGTGTTGTTAACTGTCGCCATGCTGTTTGCATTTACAGCAGGTGTAGTGGCTGGACCGGATGTGGAAAATATTACTGCCAGCCTTGCCAACGACATTAAGATCACCCTGAATGGAAAAGACTGGACCCCCATGGATAATGGCAACCCCATGGCTCCCATTGTCTACAATGGTAGAACCTATTTACCGGTGCGTGCAGTGGGTGAGGCTGTTGGCATAAAAGTTGATTGGGATGAAGCTACCCGTACTGTAATCCTGGGTGAAGCTCCAGCTCCTGCGGAAACCAAGGAACCTGCAGAAGAACCTGCTCCTGCTGAAGAACCTGCAGCCCCTGCTGAAGAAGAACCAGCAGCTCCTGCTGAGGAAGAGCCTGCTGCTCCTCCTGCTGACTTAGCTATTGA
>JAKPGY010000077.1 GCA_029550685.1 Bacillota bacterium | reverse complement strand
TATCCCATTTCGACCCGTCGGACCTCTACCGCTGCCCGCGTAACTGTCCCCAAGATTTAGCCAAAGCGTACCATCATCACGCAACACCCTTTTAACTTCTCTAAATACTTTAACCATATTTTCAACATATTCTTCTGGCGTAGATTCAAGCCCAAGCTGCCCCTCTACTCCATAATCCCGCAACCCCCAATAGGGCGGGGATGTTACACAACAGTGTACAGATTCATCCTCCATCTGTTTTAAGGTTTCAAGAGCATCGCCCTGATATAATTGCCATGCCATTATCTCGCCTCCCCTCTATGTCGCATCTTTTACAGACTATGAACTACTTGCATGGCACCAGCTGAACAGACATTGCGTGGTACCCTCGATAAAGGCTCTCCGCCTTCCTTTTTGCATCGGTTTCATCACGAGCTAGAACCATCGCTCTTTTAGGTTCGATGCATTTGCCGTTCCTGAGTTCAACCTCATATAAATCGTTTGTTTTCCTACCCATCAATCAACCCCGCCTTTCGTCTTGATTTCTCCTGCTCAGGGGCAGCCTCTCTCCATCCCCTTCCGTGCCTATTCTCCTGAACAGTTCTGCCACAAGCTGGCGCGTTGTGAAGCGGTCCAGTAGGGTGGAAGGGGGAATGTCGACTTCATCTTCTTCAACCTCGACTTCGATTTCAGATTCCACAAACAAAGCCGGCCGAATGCCCCCGGTGCCGTAGTACGCGTAGTTGTCGTCCAGCGTGCCGACCGCGCGGATAAACCGCACGTAGCTCAAAGTGCCGGCGAGCGGGGTTATAAGCCACCACCAGTCGTGCGGGGCAAGAAGTCCCTGTTCGCTGTACTTCCTGAACATGTCTTCCGTCAGCAGGCCGATTTTATCTGTTACGCTTCCGTAAGCGTTATTTCCGGCACTGTCGGTAAGATCCCATTCTGCTGGAATGATATTTTCTGACAAGATCGGTCCGCCGGCTTCGTCAAAACTATTCAGGAAGTCACGGTTCAGATCGGCGCGAAGGGTGCTTGTCCGCCAGTTGTTCGCTTTCCAGTCTTCGGGCCGGTTCGGCTTGAAAGGCTGACAGGTAAAAGGCCGGTCGGCGATACATTCATCAGTAATCACCAAGGTTTTGCCATCTGGGAAATGCTCCAAAACTCTAACGGCCACGGGGCCGGCATTGAAAACAGTTCCAGGTTTCAGATGTTTAATTTTTGCTTTTACGGTCATAGTAAGGTTTACCTCCTTTGCATTTACAACAGACCAGGGGTAGCATCTATCGCGGAGCTTGAAATCGTACCTGACGGCCTCTAAGTTTGCATAGGAAAAGAAAGCCAATGTTATCCCTCCCTTATCCCCTTTTTGCTTTTTAGCCAGGCAGAACAGCATGTATAACACAACATCCCTATTGGGGTATCATATCTGGGATAAGAGACTTTTCTGCCGCATTTCTCACACCTAATACTCACTAACCCTCGCTCCTTCCCGCCTCAATTTCCTGCTGATTAGCCCAGGTATAGAAATTGTCTTCCCGGTCCACGCCGTGGCATATCTGCTGGTATTTATACCAAGCAGTATTTACTATTTTATCCCAGGAGTAACCCGGATAAAGATCTATAGTCATTCTCAGCGCTTGATAAGCTAAGCCAGGATAGATAACTGAGGACATCTAGGTCACCCCTTTCGTTATCCCGGTACAATGGACTTATAACACTTTTCTGAACTCTTTTATATCCTCATATGTTTTCAATTCTCCTAGTGGCTTCTCGCACCAACCTCAATTTTTCATCTAATGTCAGCCCCTGAGTAAACTCCTCTATAGCTTTTTTCAGGAAAGTTTTGGCTGTCCTGAGATATTGGATAGCCTTCCGGGGCTTGTTGTACTTCATCCATTCCCGGCTATAGTGGTCTAGTAGATTAGCCGTTACAATAAACAGGCACATGGTTTCCAGATCCTCGGCATTTAGCCACTTAGGAAACTTCTCTTTGTAGCCCTCCCGTAGCTCCTGCTCAATCTCCTGAACTACCACCCGCCGGTTGTGGAGGATCGGCATCAGTTCGTCCTCCGTGATAGATCTCTTTTTCAGTGCTTCCAGCTGGGCTATCTCGCCCCGGGCCTCGAGTAGTTCGGCTATGGTTATCATGATGCCACCTCCAGAAACATCAAAACCTTGCCGATAGATTCCGCTTACTCTAAATATAGATACCACCATGAAAGTTGTTTTACCCCAAAAATATTACTTTTCATCCATCAAACCACTCCACCACTCCTCCGATATCATCAAATACAACTGGAATTTTCACCTTCAATTCCTTCAGAAGCAAACCGGCAACTTCCCGCATTTGTGGATGCGCTGCTGGTGATGTTCTCAACTTCAAGAAATGTCGCCACTCTCGAATATTGGCAGTCATTACAAGTTCGGTTTTCAAACTATTTGGCAGTACCGCTCTTGCTTCTTCAGGTTTGCATCCCCAATCCAACATTTTGAAATACGTTTGTTCAGCGACTAAACAAGCCCTATACCACATGTCATAACCTTCTGTTCCGGGAACCAAGAAACAAGGTTCAATTACAGTTATTTCACCGTTGAATTGACCTTTTGAATAATTACAATATCTGGTTGATTCCTGGGAATAAGACGCTATTCTATGGCGAACTATTTCATGTGATATTCCCCTATCGCATATAAACTTTACTGAAAAGCTAAAATGTTCCAACACTGATTCATGGCCTCTATTAATTATGTTTTGAATGAATTTATAAGCCGAATCATCAGTAATTTTATCTTCTGACTTATAACAAACCCGCCCACACAATTCCAATTTCCTTATTACATCCAGCCCATCAAAGGAATCTATGATTTCAACACTTGGTTTAATAACTTTCATACTTTTAGCCTCCTTTCACAACGCAATCTCCTTGACTGAACTTACTCCGGATTTCTGGTATACGTGGAAAACCTTATCCGCGTTGGTAATTATA
>JAKPGY010000040.1 GCA_029550685.1 Bacillota bacterium | reverse complement strand
AGTAGAGATGGTAATGCCGGGAGACAACGTGCAGATGCATATAGAACTGATAACTCCCATCGCCATAGAAGAAGGTCTGCGCTTTGCTATTCGCGAAGGCGGCCGTACTGTTGGTGCAGGTGTGGTAACATCTATCGAATAGTTATAAACATAGAAAGTCGATTTTCATCGAACAGCAGGGGGAATACCCCTGCTGTCAGACTTTTCAAATTAGCCCTTATTGCCCTTTATTGACAGCCGATCAGCCTTGTGATAGATTATTCTAGGTATTCTGTGCGAAGGATGGAGGTGTCGATGCAATGAGAGTGGGAATTACTTTAGCTTGTTCTGAGTGCAAACAACGCAACTATACAACCACCAAGGATAAGAAAAAGCATACTGAGAAGTTTGAAATCCGTAAGTATTGCAAGTTCTGCAATACTCATACGATTCATAAAGAAATCAAGTAAAACCGGGGATGTGAAAAACCTGTGACCAAAACTAATGCTACCGCCAAAAAAGAAGGCGTGACCCTCAAGACTCGCTGGGACAATACCGTTGAATATATTCGCAGTGTGTACAGCGAGTTGAAAAAAGTGCACTGGCCCAGTCGTACGCAGTTGATCGGCTATACCGCTGTGGTTCTTATTGCTGTAGCTGTGATAGGAGTTATCATCTGGCTATTCGATTGGGGTCTGTCCTACTTGATGCAGCTCCTTTTTGATGCTTTTTCCTGAGCGACTGAGTAGAGGAGGTGATTACCATTATGGTCGAACAGATTGACCAGAATCATACGGAAGAAGGCCAGGTGGAAAAGAACTATCCTGGGGAGTGGTATGTGGTCCATACCTATTCCGGATATGAGAATAAAATTAAAGTTGACCTGGCCAAACGGGTCGAATCCATGGGTATGCAGGATAAGATATTCGAAATATTGATTCCTGAAGAACAGGAAATCGAATACAAAGGCGGTAAGCGCAAGGTTAGTTATAAGCGAGTCTTTCCGGGGTATGTTATCGTTAACATGATCATGGATGATGACTCCTGGTACGTTGTTCGCCATACTCCTGGTGTCACCGGTTTTGTAGGAAGCGGAACCAAGCCGATTCCTCTTCAGCCCGAAGAAGTGGAACGCATCTTAAAACGGATGGGGCTTATCGAAGGTGCCAAACCAAAGATTATTGATGTGGAAGTAGGAGAGAGCATACGGGTTAAAACCGGACCTTTTGCCAATTTCGAAGGGGTGGTCCGGGAATTGCTGCCTGATCGCGGCAAAATAAGGGTTAATATATCTATGTTCGGCAGGGAAACTCCTGTTGAACTGGATTATGAACAGATTGAAAAAATGTAGTTAAGGAGGTGAAAAAGTGGCCAAAAAGGTAGTGGGCAAAGTATCCTTGCAAATACAAGCCGGTAAAGCAACTCCTGCGCCACCAGTGGGACCGGCCTTGGGTCAGCACGGTGTTAATATTATGGGATTTTGCAAGGAATACAATGCCAAGACAGCTAATCAAACCGGTTTTATCGTGCCGGTGGAGATCACCATTTACGAGGACCGCTCCTTTTCCTTCGTACTTAAATCTCCTCCTGCCTCCGACCTGCTTAAGAAGGCAGCTGGAATTGAGTCCGGTTCAGGAGAACCTAATAAGAAAAAAGTAGGGAAAGTTACCCGGGCTAAGTTGATTGAGATTGCAGAAACCAAAAAGGAGGACTTAAATGCCTTTAATTTGGAGGCTGCAGTCCGTATGATTGAAGGAACAGCCCGCAGTATGGGTCTGGAAATAGTTGACTAATAATGTGGGAGGATGAATTCATCCGCTATACCACGGGAGGTAATAAAATGAAGAAAGGCAAGAACTACAAAGAAAACCTGGCCAAGTATGATCGTAACCATTTGTACGATCCCAGTGAAGCACTGGACCTGGTTAAGCAAATGGCAACTGCCAAGTTTGACGAGACCATCGAAGTTCATATTAAATTAGGCGTGGATCCCCGCCATGCTGATCAGCAGGTTAGAGGGACCGTCAGTTTACCTCACGGTACCGGTAAAACCCGCCGTGTACTAGTATTCGCCAAAGGCGAAAAAATTAAAGAAGCTGAGAAAGCCGGAGCCGACTATGTGGGTGGCGAAGAACTGGCCGAAAAAATCCAGGGCGGTTGGTTCGATTTTGAAGTCGCTGTAGCTACTCCTGATATGATGGGTGTCGTAGGAAAACTGGGTAAGATTTTAGGCCCCCGCGGCTTGATGCCCAACCCTAAGGCAGGAACAGTAACCTTTGATATCGAGCGCACTGTCAATGAATTGAAAGCTGGACGTATTGAATACCGGGTTGACAAAACCGCTATAGTGCATGCTCCCATAGGCAGAGCTTCTTTTGATAAGGAAAAATTGATGGAAAACCTGTTGGCGTTTTCCGATGCTTTAATAAAGGCCAAACCAGCAGCTGCTAAAGGGCAATACATGCGTTCAGTAACGGTGTGCTCCACCATGAGTCCAGGGGTAAAAATCAATCCCCTTGCCTTGATGGCAATCAAACGCTAAAATACTATTAAATTTGAATATAAGCGACTGTAGACAGCCGGTGGCCTTCGGGCCTTAAAGAACGTAAGTTCGCCTGCCGAGGTTATGAAATAAGGACAGGATCCTTTTCTGAGAAGGGTTTAATGTCATGCAAACCTCTGCAAAAGCTGCAGGGGTTTTTTCATAGCTAGCTGTTTACGCATCCGGTAATATAAGGGGGTGAAAACCGAATGCCCAATATAGAAGCCAAAAAGAAAGTTGTAGCTGAATTACAGCAGAAGTTGGAAAACGCTGCCTTGGTGGTGTTTACTGATTACCGGGGATTGACCGTTGACGAAATGACTGCTTTGCGTAACAAACTGCGCAGTCCTGGAGTTGAATACCAGGTAATTAAAAACACCATGATGGAGTTTGCCTTAAAAAACACCGGTCATGAAGATGTTATTGAACACATTTCCGGTCCCAACGCCGTTATTTTTAGCAGCGAAGATCCGGTAGGTCCGGCTAAGAATGTTTACGAGTTTATTAAAGAGTATAAAAAACTCGAGGTTAAAGTGGGAATACTGGAAGGTCAGTTGGTAGGAGCTGAGAAGATTAAAGCTCTGGCTGACTTACCATCCAAAGAGGTCCTGGTTGCTCAAGTGCTGGGAACCTTGCAGGCTCCTATCACCAACCTGGTTTACGTACTGAATGCCAATTTGACCGGTTTGGTGAGAGCCTTGGATCAAATCCGCGAACAAAAACAGGCCAGCTAACGGCCAGTTAATACACAACTAATTAGGAGGTAAAAAAATGAGTAAAGTACAGGAAGTTATTGATATCGTTAAGGGTTTAACCGTATTAGAACTGTCTGAGCTGGTAAAAGCTCTGGAAGAAGAGTTTGGTGTCAGTGCTGCTGCTCCGGTAGCAGTAGCCGCTGCTGCTCCTGCAGCTGCTCCAGCTGAAGCTGCTGAAGAGAAGACCGAGTTTGAGGTTATTCTTACCTCAGCCGGAGATAAAAAGGTTAATGTTATTAAGGTAGTTCGTGAGATCACCGGTTTAGGTCTAAAAGAATCCAAGGATTTGGTTGACGGTGCTCCCCAGCCTATTAAAGAAAAAATTAATAAAGATGAGGCCAACGCCATTAAAGCTAAGATTGAAGAAGCTGGCGGTTCCGTAGAAATCAAATAACTTTCTTAGGCTGAGCCTTGATAGATTAGAAGGAGCTAATAATCCGCTTTCATTGGGTAATGAAAGCGGATTAATTTATTTAAAGGCTTTACTCGATAAAATATTTGCAGTAATATAAATAATTTAATATTGAAGCATATATTTTTCTGGTATACCCTTAGGGTAGGTTTAAACTGTCAATAGAAGGGAAATGATGATGGATGAGAAAACAAATCTGTTTTACCCTTTTACTGGTTAGTTTACTCTTGGTCTATACGTCACCAGCTCTGGGGCAAAGAGTGGACTGGAACCTTACCTGGCAGGATGATGGCTCTATAGTAGAGACAGTTAGCTTGGAGAAGATCAATTTATTACCGGATACAGGAGAATGGCAGTCATCAACTGACCCCAATGGACGTTTAATTCTTACCCGCCAGATCGCTGGATGGGAAGAGTACCGTAAACTTTCTGACCGCCTGCCCTTGAGTATACAAAGCCGCAATTTTCTGGTTTTGCAGACAGCTGTCATCAATAGTGAAGATTTTGCCGCTGCTCCCGGAGGATTATATCAACAAATAGCAGCTGTACCCGATGCCCAGCTTTCTATAAAAATACCCGGAATTATTCGAGATCATTCTGCGGACCTGATCGTTGACAGTCAGGAGGCGGTATGGAAGCTTAGCCGTCTGGATCATCTAACTACGGAGGACCTGTTGCTGAAAGCTACGGTTTTCGATGGGTTGCTGATAGCAGTATTATTGGTAGGAGGTGCGGTCATTGTTATAGGGATGTGGTTCCTGCGCGGCATTCGCAGAGCTAACCAACTTATTGAAGAGGAGTACTCCCTGGATAATATCACCTTGGAAGAGTCTGATGAAAAGGTTACAGAAACAGAGGAACAGAAAAACTAATTCATTCCTTGACTGCCATATAGTCTTGTGCTAACATTAGTAATTGCCATTTAGATTAAGGTGGAAGAAGTATGTCTAGAGAAGACTATGCAACGCTTAAGGTTAAAGCGAGGTTATACCGAGACCTTGCTTTTCACTCTTTTAGGATTAAATAGAAGGGGTGAATGCTGTTAATGGCCCACATCGAACGATACGGAAGAGTAGAACGACTCAGCTATTCCCGGATCGCAGAACCCATCCAACTGCCCAATCTCATTCAGGTACAACTTAGTTCCTATGAGTGGTTTTTGGAGCATGGACTGCGGGAAGCCCTCAACGAAGTATTTCCCATCCAGGACTTCACCGGTAATCTCGAACTGGATTTTATTGATTACAGCCGAGGGGAACCCAAGTACTCCGTTCATGAATGCAAAGAAAGGGATGTGAGCTATCAGGCCCCATTAAAGCTTAAGGTTCGCCTGACTGATAAGGAAAGCGGAGAAATTAAAGAATCCGAGGTATACATGGGTGATCTTCCCTTGATGACTGACAAGGGAACCTTCATTATTAATGGAGCTGAACGGGTAGTAGTCAGTCAGCTGGTTAAGTCACCGGGAGTGTATTTCAGCGACCGGCTGGATATGGCCGGTAATTTGTTGTACGGTGCCACCCTGATTCCCAACCGGGGTGCCTGGTTTGAACTGGAAATGGACAGCGCCGGGGTTATCTATACTCGTATCGACAAAACCAGAAAAATACCGGTCTCCGTACTGTTGCGTGCCATTGGTTTTGAGACCAACGAAGATATAATGAAACTTTACGACGGCGATGAAACTATAATTAAGACTCTGGAAAAAGACCCCACCACCAATAAGAAAGAAGCCCTTATTGAGTTTTACCGCCGGCTGCGCCCCGGAGAAATGGCTACCGAGGATGCCGGGGAACAGTTGTTACACAATCTCTTTTTCGATCCCCGTCGTTATGACATGGCCACTGTGGGACGTTATAAAGTTAATAAGAAGTTAGGTCTAAACATACCCGTGGAAATCCGTCACCTGACTATTGATGACATTACCTATACCATTGGCTATTTAATCAAACTAATCAATGGCCAGGGAAAAACTGATGTTATAGATCATCTGGGCAACCGGCGGCTGCGCTCCATAGGAGAGTTGCTGCAGAATCAATTCAGGACAGGCCTGGTACGTATGGAGCGGGTAGTCCGTGAGCGCATGAGTATCCATGATGTGGAGACTTTAACTCCCCAGGTTTTAATCAATATCCGCCCCATTACCGCGGCCGTCAAGGAGTTCTTCGGAAGCTCCCAGCTGTCCCAGTTTATGGATCAGACCAACCCCTTGGCAGAGCTGACTCACAAACGCCGTCTGTCGGCTTTGGGACCTGGTGGATTGACCAGAGAGCGGGCCGGATTCCAGGTGCGGGACGTACACCATTCCCATTACGGGCGTATCTGTCCTATTGAGACCCCTGAAGGACCCAACATAGGATTAATCGGATCACTGGCTACCTTTGCCCGGGTTAATGATTTCGGTTTTATTGAAACTCCTTATCGCAAGGTGGATAAGGAAAAAGGCCAGGTAACCGGTGAGATTCAATATCTTACCGCTGATGAAGAAGAGAATTATGTAATAGCCCAGGCTAACGCTCCCCTGGATGAGAATGGTCATTTTATCGGAGAGCGGGTAGAAGCTCGTTATGGAGAAGAAATACTGGAGGTACCGATAGATCGCGTTGACTATATGGACGTTTCTCCCAAACAGGTATTCAGTGTCGCTACCTCATTGATTCCATTTCTGGAAAACGATGATGCCAATCGTGCCTTAATGGGCGCCAACATGCAGCGCCAGGCGGTACCTTTGATAAAGACCGAAGCGCCACTGGTAGGAACCGGTCTGGAATACAAAGCAGCCAAAGATTCTGGCGCTGTAGTAGTCAGCAAAAAGCCGGGAGTAGTAAAATCCGTTAGTGCTGACCGTATCATTGTCCAGAATGATGATGGAACGGAAATGACCTATCAGCTGCTTAAGTTCATGCGCTCCAATCAGGGTACCTGTTATAACCAGCGTCCTATCGTAAGAGTTGGCGACCATATAGAGGCGGATGAGATTATCGCCGATGGGCCCAGTACTGATCAAGGTGAACTGGCTCTGGGACGTAATGTGCTGGTAGCTTTTATGCCCTGGGAAGGCTACAACTACGAAGATGCCATATTGATATCCGAACATTTGGTGAAAGAGGATGTTTTTACATCGATTCACATCGAGGAGTATGAATGTGAGGCCCGGGACACCAAATTAGGCCCGGAGGAAATAACAAGGGACATTCCCAATGTTTCCGAAGACATGTTAAAGAATTTGGACGAACAAGGTGTAATACGGGTTGGTGCTGAGGTACGGCCCGATGATATCCTGGTAGGAAAAGTAACTCCTAAAGGCGAAACCGAACTGACTCCGGAAGAAAGACTGCTGCGGGCGATTTTTGGAGAAAAAGCCCGCGAAGTCAGGGATTCATCCCTGCGGGTGCCCCATGGGGAAGCAGGTAAGGTTGTGGCCGTCAAGAGATTTTCCCGGGAGAAAGGCGATGAACTGCCGCCAGGTGTCAACCAGCTGGTCCGGGTTTACATTGCCCAGAAGCGTAAAATATCCGAAGGAGACAAAATGGCTGGACGCCATGGTAACAAGGGGGTTATATCCCGCATACTGCCGGAAGAAGATATGCCCTTCTTGGAAGACGGCACCCCGGTACAAATTGTATTAAACCCCTTGGGAGTGCCATCCCGTATGAATATCGGGCAGATTCTGGAATGCCATATGGGCTGGGCAGCCAAAACCCTCGGCATCCATATAGCCACACCGGTCTTTGACGGTGCCAATGAGGAGGACATTTTTGTCAAGCTGCGGGAAGCCAATCTCCCTGAAGACGGCAAGGCAGTTCTTTATGACGGGCGTACCGGCGAACCCTTTGATCATAAGGTTACGGTGGGTTATGTATACATGATGAAACTGGCCCACTTAGTCGATGACAAGATACATGCCCGCTCCATAGGTCCATATTCACTGGTCACCCAGCAGCCTTTGGGCGGGAAAGCGCAGTTTGGCGGTCAGCGCTTCGGAGAGATGGAAGTGTGGGCTCTGGAAGCTTACGGTGCTTCCTATACCCTGCAGGAAATCCTGACCGTTAAGTCCGATGACGTGGTAGGCCGGTTAAAAACTTATGAAGCCATCGTCAAAGGCGAGAACATACCTGAACCTGGTGTTC
The DNA here is from genome assembly GCA_029550685.1 of Bacillota bacterium. Classification (GTDB taxonomy): domain Bacteria; phylum Bacillota; class Syntrophomonadia; order Syntrophomonadales; family Syntrophomonadaceae; genus DTU018. The sequence continues at coordinate 5,597 of JAKPGY010000040.1, read as the reverse complement.
CGGAAGGATTCAAGGTTTTGATCAAAGAACTGCAGAGCTTAGCCCTGGATGTAAGAGTCCTTTCTGATAATAATCAAGAAATACAAATACAAGACATGGATTATGAAGTCAATGAAAAGGAAAAAGCCAAGGAGCTGGGACTGGATATTCCTGAAACCGCTGTGACCCGAGGGAAACAGAATGGAACTACGGTGATTGATGAAGAATACGATCCAGGTGAAGAAGAGGACGATCCTGAAGAGCCTTTAGATTTAGAGGTGGAAGTCGAGCCCGACCTGGAGAACCCCTTAGACGAAGAAATGGATGACCTGCTCCCAGATGATGAAAGCTGAGGGTAAGTCGACAAGCACTGGAGACCATCCTTATCGGAAGGGAGAGAATGACTTGTTAGACGTAAATAACTTTGAAAGGATAAAAATATCCCTGGCTTCTCCGGAGCAGATTCGCTCCTGGAGTAGTGGTGAGGTCAAGAAACCGGAGACTATAAACTACCGAACCCTGCGCCCCGAAAAAGAAGGACTGTTCTGTGAGAAAATTTTCGGTCCGGTAAAAGACTGGGAATGTCACTGCGGAAAGTACAAGCGGGTAAGGCATCGCGGTATCGTCTGTGACCGCTGTGGAGTGGAAGTTACTACCTCCAAGGTAAGACGGGAACGCATGGGACATATTGAACTGGCTGCTCCGGTTTGTCATATTTGGTACCTGAAGGGAATTCCCAGCCGCATGGGATTGCTGCTGGACATGTCCCCCAAAGTTTTGGAAAAGGTCATCTATTTTGTTAATTATATAGTCATCGATCCAGGGGATACCCCCCTGCTTAAAAAACAGCTGCTTAATGAAAGAGAATACCGGGAGAACCGGGAACGCTATGGCGACAGCTTTGTAGCGGGCATAGGAGCAGAAGCGATTAAAGCCCTGCTGGCGGAAATCGACCTGGAGAGCATGTCCGCTGAGCTGAAAGAGGAAGTAGCTACTACCACTGGGCAGAGAAAAAGCAGGGCTATCAAGCGCTTGGAAGTGGTAGAGGCCTTCCGTTTGTCCGGCAATGATCCCCAGTGGATGATAATGGATGTACTGCCGGTTATTCCTCCCGAACTGCGCCCGATGGTTCAGTTGGATGGGGGACGTTTCGCTACTTCCGATTTGAATGACCTGTATCGCCGGGTGATCAACCGCAATAACCGCTTAAAGCGATTGTTGGACCTGGGAGCTCCTGATATCATCGTCCGCAATGAAAAAAGGATGCTGCAGGAGGCTGTAGATGCTCTGATTGACAACGGACGGCGCGGACGCCCGGTTACCGGTCCGGGTAACCGGCCACTGAAATCCCTGAGTGATATGCTCAAAGGTAAACAAGGCCGTTTCCGCCAGAACTTGCTGGGTAAGCGCGTTGACTACTCCGGCCGGTCAGTTATTGTGGTAGGGCCAAATTTGAAAATGCACCAGTGCGGGCTTCCCAAAGAAATGGCTTTGGAGCTGTTTAAGCCTTTTGTAATGAAAAAGCTGGTAGATCGCGGAATCGCATCTAATATAAAGAGCGCTAAAAAGATGGTGGAACGTGGTCGGGAAGAAGTGTGGGATATCCTGGAAGATGTAATCCAGGAGCATCCGGTACTGTTGAACCGGGCTCCCACCCTGCACCGGCTAGGTATCCAGGCTTTCGAGCCGGTACTGGTGGAAGGGCGGGCCCTGCAGCTTCATCCCTTAGTATGTACTGCCTATAATGCTGACTTCGACGGTGACCAGATGGCGGTTCATGTTCCCCTGTCCGCAGAAGCTCAGACTGAAGCCCGGCTGTTGATGCTGGCCAGCAATAATATACTTAATCCCAAAGACGGTAAACCGGTAGTAACCCCCACCCAGGACATGGTTATCGGGGTTTATTACCTAACTTATATGAGCAAGGAAGATTGGGAAAATGAACATCCTAAAGCCTTTGCCAGCCCGGAAGAAGCTCAAATGGCTTATGAGCTTGGTCATATCAAGCTGCATGACAAGATAAGGGTGCGTATGCAGCTGCCCCAGCCTGATGGCAGCAAATCTTCTCTGCAGATAGTGGAGACCTCCGTAGGCCGGGTAATTTTCAACGAGATAATTCCTGACCGGTTGGGCTTCTTTAATGAAGTAATAGATAAAAAGAAACTGGGCAACATTGTTTACGATTGTTATCGTTTGGAGGGCAATGCCAAAACCGCGGTTATGCTGGATGGTATTAAAAGGCTGGGATACAAGTTCAGTACCCGGGCCGGGATAACCGTTGGGGTAACCGATTTCGAACCACCGGCAGCCAAAGCCCGGATACTGGCAGAAGCCGATAAAGCTGTAGAAAGCATAGAGCAGGATTACCAGGTGGGCTTGATCACCGATGAGGAACGCCATGCCCAGGTAGTGGATATTTGGAATCAGGCTACCGAAGATGTTACTGAAGCCCTTAAACAGTCATTGAGCGAAGAAAACCCGGTTTATATGATGGCCACCTCCGGTGCCCGCGGAAACTTCCAGCAGATAAGACAGTTAGCCGGTATGCGCGGTTTGATGGCCGACCCCAGCGGAAAAATTATTGACCTGCCCATTAAGGCTAATTTCCGTGAAGGGCTAACCGTTCTGGAGTACTTTATATCCACCCACGGCGCCCGCAAAGGTCTGGCTGATACGGCTTTGAGAACCGCAGACTCTGGTTACCTGACCCGGCGTTTGGTCGATGTCTCCCAGGATGTAATTGTCCGGGAAGAGGACTGTGAATCCGTGGAAGGAATCTGGGTGGAAAAGATCATGGAAGGTTCCCAGTTGATCGAGCCGCTCCACCAGCGTATTATTGGCCGGGTGTCCCTGGATACCATTGTTCATCCCGAAACCGGTGAAGTGCTGGTAGAAGAAAATCAAATGATTGACGACGATACTGGTTATGCTATTGAACGGGCTGGTATCGAAAGAGTTAAAATCCGTTCCGTATTAACCTGCAAAACCCGGCATGGAGTATGCCGTAAATGCTATGGACGCAATCTGGCTACCGGCTATAATGTGGAAATCGGTGAAGCAGTAGGAACCCTGGCGGCTCAATCCATCGGCGAGCCTGGTACTCAGCTGACCATGCGTACTTTCCACACCGGCGGTGTAGCTGGTGATGACATAACCCGCGGTTTACCTCGAGTCGAAGAATTATTCGAGGTTCGCAAGCCTAAAGGGCAGGCCTTGGTAGCGGAAACATCCGGATATGTGCACTTTACCGAAAACAAAGGCCGCCGCGAGATAGAAATCTTAAGCGATGGCGGCGAGGTCTTGGGATCTTATCCGGTCCATTACGGATCCCGGCTCAAGGTTCAGGAAAACGATTATGTAGAGATTGGTGATGCTTTAACGGAAGGCCCTCTTAATCCCCATGATATTCTTAAAACCAAGGGGCTGCAGGAGGTCCAGCGCTATCTTCTCCAGGAAGTTCAAAAGGTGTACCGCTCTCAGGGCGTAGACATAAGCGACAAGCATATTGAGATAATGATCAGACAGATGCTTAAGAAAGTTAAAATCGAAGATCCTGGAGATACCTCATTATTACCCGGCGCTTTCGTGGACATATCTGTTTTCGAGGATGAAAACTATAATGCCATTGCCCAGAATGTGAGACCAGCGGTTTGTTCCCCAATGCTGTTGGGAATTACCAAAGCATCACTGAATACCGATTCCTTCCTGTCGGCTGCCTCTTTCCAGGAGACTACCAAAGTCTTGACCGAGGCCGCCATCAAAGGCAAGGTGGACCATCTTATCGGGTTGAAAGAGAATGTTATCATTGGCAAACTGATCCCGGCCGGTACCGGATACCCGGTTTATAAAAACATCACTTTCCGGGAAGATCAGGAAATAACTGAGGAAACAGCTGCAGAATAAACAAAGGGTTTGACGATGGTTATGCCAGGTGCTAAAATGTTTAAGTGCGTGGAAAATAAGGTGCTGTTTATATTATGAACTATATTAACCCAGAGGAGGGTGAATAGTGCCGCTCAGGGAGATCCGAGACCACGCCAAGGTGATCGGCACCAAACAGGTGAACAAAGCCATAGCTAAAGGGCAGGTTTACAAAGTCTATCTAGCTCGGGATGCAGAGTCCCACATTACCGAACCTATTCGCCAATTGTGTCACCAAAAGGGTATTGACGTAGTCATGGTGGACACAATGGAAAGCCTGGGTAAAGCCAGTGGTATAGAAGTGGGCGCAGCAGCCGTGGCATTAGTTCATAGTCAATAACCGGGGAAGGAGGTGCACTAAATGCCAACAATCAACCAGCTGGTCCGCAAAGGACGTGAAAAGATTGAAAAAAAATCCACCGCTCCTGCTTTGAAAAACAGCCCGCAGAAGCGCGGTGTGTGTACCCGTGTTTACACCACCACCCCGAAAAAGCCGAACTCGGCATTACGTAAAATAGCTCGTGTTAGATTGGTCAATGGAATTGAGGTTACTGCTTATATTCCAGGAATTGGCCATAACCTTCAGGAGCACTCTGTGGTTCTTATACGGGGAGGTCGTGTTAAAGATTTACCGGGTGTTCGCTACCATATTATACGCGGTACTCTGGATGCATCCGGAGTTCAGAATCGTCAACAGGGTCGCTCTAAGTATGGTGCCAAACGACCCAAGAAGAAGTAGGAAGGAGGCAACTCATGCCTAGAAAAGGGCCTGTACCTAAAAGAGACGTACTGCCGGATCCCATTTATAACAGTCGGGTTTTTACCAAACTGGTTAATCAGGTAATGTGGGATGGCAAGAAAAGCCTAGCAGAACGTATCTGTTACGGAGCATTTGAAATTGTTGAAAAGAAGATGAACAAGGACCCGATGGAAGTGTTTGAACAGGCCATGAAGAACATAACTCCATTGGTTGAAGTTCGTGCTCGGCGGGTTGGCGGTGCTAACTATCAGGTACCTATAGAAGTTCGTCCTGACCGGCGCCAGACCCTGGCCATTCGCTGGCTGGTTAGCTATGCCCGTAACCGGGGCGAGAAAACTATGGCTGAACGCTTAGCGGGCGAAATTATGGATGCCTATAATGGTACTGGCGGAGCTGTTAAGAAGAAAGAAGATACCCATAAGATGGCGGAAGCCAACCGGGCCTTTGCTCATTATCGCTGGTAAGCGGTTAAAGGAAGTAATAACGCATGACTGACTTATCCCGAATACGAAACATTGGCATTATGGCTCATATTGATGCCGGTAAAACCACCACTACCGAAAGGTTTTTGTACTATACCGGCAAAGTCCATCGTATTGGTGAGGTTGATAAAGGTACCGCAACCATGGACTGGATGAGCCAGGAGCAGGAGCGGGGTATAACTATTACCTCCGCAGCTACTACCTGCCTGTGGAAGGATTGTGTAATAAATATTATCGACACGCCCGGGCATGTGGACTTTACAGTCGAGGTAGAACGGTCACTGCGTATACTTGATGGAGCCATCGGCATATTTTGTGCAGTGGCAGGGGTGCAGCCCCAATCGGAAACAGTCTGGAGACAGGCTGACCGGTACCATATTCCCCGGATAGCTTATGTTAATAAAATGGACCGCATCGGCGCTGATTTTTTACGAGTGGTCAACATGATCAAAGAT
>JAKPGY010000039.1 GCA_029550685.1 Bacillota bacterium | reverse complement strand
AAAAGATCCGGACCATTCTTTTATGCCCTGTATTCTTTCTCTCCAGCCCTCGGAGTCAAAGCTGGTGATGTCAATATCATCTGCGCTCATGTCAAGACTCCAGTTTGCGATTTCTGCAACCTTCTTCGGCGTGTCTCCAACGTATACACCGCCACCATAACCTGCTAATGCCATTATTAATCACGCTCCTTTATAATTTCAAAATTCACGAATAGTTCAACTCTGTTGTTTGCATCACGCTTTAGCACTTCCGGACTTCCCCGGGCTTTGACCAATAAATAACGAGTGTCGCCAAGGACTGTCTCATGAAGCCCATGCAACACCCGCATTATTTGCTCAATCTTCGTCTTGCCAGCAGGGTAACTTTTATCCCGAACCCGCACCTGCAAACCCGGGTACTCACCGGGCCAGTGCAAGTCTGGAGGACTGCCGGCGTACTGAAAAAGAGCTATGCAGTTATCCGGTTTGTCCGGCATTAGGCCCAAAAATAAATTATCCCCAAGGGTTCCTATTCCCTGAGACTGAATGTATGTGCCTATTTCTTTTAACATCACATTGGCATCACCTCACTAAGGCGCATCCTTGAGGGCTTTTTTTATCTGCTTATCGGCGTATTTAATTACCTTCTTTTTGTTTGCATTGAATGGCGTTTCAAGATACTTTGCCTTGCCCCCACGAGGATGGTTATAACCCAATTCTTCATGCTGTCGCCGGGCGTATGGCGTATTGAAGCTGATATAGACAGCCTTCTCCTTACCTTCCGGACCGGGAAATGCATCCTTCATGTCGCTCCCGGATTCAGCAGCTTCATACACCTGCGCCCCGTCCGGCAGCGCCCCGACGGTTACGGTACCGCTGCGACGTAAAGTCCCGGTATCAATTGGCGTTTCGTCAATTGCTTCGGTAAGTATCGCTTCTGCACCAGTCCGCAGGGCTTTAATCCCGGCCTGTTCCGCTATCCTTACCGCCTCTTTAGTCCGCCACCGGTTACGCTTTGCCATCAGACCGCTACCTCCCGGTGGTTTTCGGACCCGTCCAGTCCGGGAACAATTGAAACGGAAATCACCGGCCAATCTCTATCTTCATATTTAAGTATGTCACCTGGCTTCACAGGCTCAATGCAGAACACCCGGGCTTCACTCACAACCTCCCTGCCTTCGTTGTCACGCACCAGACGCCTCTTGCCTTCCCAGCGAACTTTGATTAACTTACTGCCGGTTATCGGCTCTCCGTATTCGTTCAGGCCGGTGGTATAGTGCCATGTGGCGGTTTGATTCAAATATCCTTTTATCATGTGATATTCACCGCCCCAATCAGCCACGGCCGGAGCAATTCCTTTGCTTCCTGGCTGAGTAGCCCCTTGCCCGCACCTGCAGCATAGCTTTCGCTCATATTCCCCAGCGAAAACGACTGCACCCCTTCCTGCTGCAGCTTGCGCCGCTGGCTGTTACCGCGTTCAAGGAGTGCCAGTGCCTCTTCACAGCAAGCCTCCTTGACTGCTTCTGGAACTTCCGTATCCGGGTACCGGGGGAAAGCCAGTGTTTGTTCTCTGTCAGATTTTCGCCCTCTTAACGGTTGCCGGTCTATTTGCCTTGTTGCTTCTTTGAGGGCTTTTTCTTTTGTTGTTGCATCTGCCTCGTCCCATTCTTCGGTGTAGATTTTACCCGAGAAGTATTCTTCGGCATATTCGATTGTGCAGTAGGTGTTGATTCCTTCTTGAAGGGCCATTTAATCACCCCTTCACTTTTTAGACTTCTTCTTAGTATTCTCTTTTTGTCCCTCTTTTACCTTTTCCTTCAAAGGTTTTTCTTCAACTACATTATAGCCTTTAGCCTCGAACCATTGTATTAACCATTTGTCCTCTGTTTCTCCTACACCGTTAGAAAAAGATACACCGGCTGTTACACCGGCATATCCTTTATTAGGTGCGTATATTTTTGCCAATATACTCACTCCTAAGATGATGCTATAACTACTTCTACCGTCGCCGTTGAGTTTGCTGTATTAGCAAAAGGCGTTGGTATAGTTCCCAGTGTCGCCGTGAAGGTGTATTTACCTGCCACGCCTTTATTATATGTGTCCGTGTCTGCCCAAGATTCAACCGGCACTGTCGCCCTTGCCCCGCCTTCAAATGTGGCGGTTACAAAGGCAGGTAATACCGCTTTTACTGCGTCGGCATCGTCAAATACCGGCTCTGCTACAGTTCCACCGTCTATGTCAGGAATTGCGTCAAAGGCTGTGATTTCAATTTTCATTAATGTTATCAATGCTGTTTCGATTGCCGCAACTAACTGCGCTTTTGTCATCTCTGCCGGGTCTATCCCGGCATACGGGGCAAAGGTCGCAAGTGTTTCATATGGTAGATAGTCCCAAGGTGATAGTGTATCCGAACCGGGCACTACTGTATAACCTCTTGCCGTAAACCATGCCCTAGTGGTAAGGTCTGCATCAGGCACGGCAGCAGCTCCATAGAAAAAGTCTACGCCATAGTCGCAACTATGACCATAGTGTGGAGAATATATCCTCGCCATTGGCTTTGCCTCCTTATTTTACTTTTATGTTGCGGAGAACACCTGCCGCCCTTGTGGATTTCAATACTACAGCTGCAATCATTTCAACTTCACCCTTTTTAACTGCTCCGGGCTGCTTGAAGTCGGGGAGATAGGTTTTGATTATACCGTTTCCGGTTACTGTTGCTCCATGGAAACCATCAAGCCCAAGTCTGACGGCATAAAGGTCTGTTAGCCCTGTTACAACATCAGCCCCATTTGGCTTTCTAGTGTCTATAATAGGCACTGTTGGTATGGTCTGCCCTGCATCATTTACATAATATTCAAGGTCTACAAGAGGTATACCGTCGTATGCATCCACTTTACGTCCAAATGCATCCTCAGACTGCGTCAAATACCCTGCCCGTCTTGCTACCGCTTTGATTTTTGTCATTAGCTTTGAGTTTCCAAGCAGGAAGGTTGGCCTTCCGTCTAGTTCGGAAAGGAAGTCGTCAAGCTTGTCCATAAATGTTTTGTAGTTGGTATCAACTGCGGTAGAATCGGAAAGGTCGATATACGCATCTTTGCCGATTTCCGTTGAGCTACCCACAAGGGCTTTGTCAAGGCCGTCAAATGCCTTTGCATCTACGCCACTATCCCCGTTTATAACTGTGTAATGAAATAGATTTGTTGCAGCTTTGATTTTCTGGTTTAACTGGAAATTTACCTCATCTATTGCTCCGCTTGTTTCGGCTATAACTCTGTCAATCTGAAATGCTCCGCCGAATATTTTTAGATTGGCAGTATGGAGCTGTCTGTCTGCTTCCTGTGGCGTATATTCATTATTTATTGCCCTAAATCCTGCCTTAGCTGGCGTATTTAATCTGACATATCCGTATGTTAATGTACTTCCGCCTGTTCCGGGAGATACCGCATCATCGAATATCATTTCATCCAATAAAAGCGAACCTCTCCTGAATTCATCAATAACCTGCTGATCTACTTTATCAGCCATTCCAACTTTTGCCTGTGCTAGTGTAACTGCCATTACAAATTCCTCCTTAATTCTGATAATGTTGCTTGAGTGCATCACTCAAGGATAATGGTTTGTCGTCATTGTCTGCTGGCGGAGGATTTGTCCCTCCTCCTACCTTTGGCTTTGCGTCCCCAAATAAATAAGGGTCGCTTTCTTTTAGGGCTTTAAGCTGTTCTTCAAGTCCGATGATGTTATCTCCGTCAAGTGATATTGCCTCCATGTTTAGAAGTGCTTTAACGGCTTTAGCGTTTTTAGCTTTAGCTGCGGTAAGAGCTTTTTCAATGGCAAAGTCAAGCTGCATTTGTGCCATTTTAGCCTGCCATTCCTCGGCGGCTTTTTGGTTCTCAGCCTGCAGGGTTTCAATCTGCTTCTTGAGTTCCTCGTTTGAACCTGCAGCGGCTTTCAGCTGCTCAAGCTGTTTGTCTCTTTCG
>JAKPGY010000249.1 GCA_029550685.1 Bacillota bacterium | reverse complement strand
GAAGTTGGATATTTGAGATTGCCACGCCCCTTTCAGGGGCTCGCAACATTAATAGCAACCGAAGGGAGCATCAGGAGTGCCGGAACGGCCAATGACCCAAACGATGGCTTCCGGTTCTGTCATCGGCCGTTCCGGCACTACCGATGTTCGCTATCGCTCACGGCTAATGTTGCGAGGAGCATAGCGACGTGGCGATCTCTTTAAATGGACTTCTTCGACAGTCTGTAATCCCGGATATATTCCGGGATTTTTATTTAGGTGGGAGTATACAGAGAATGGGATTCTTCCCTGTGTATTTCATTAAAAGGGGTACTGTATATCCCCGTCAGCACCGCTTCACGCATGTCATGTATGGCACCGGTTAACTCTTTTAACTGGCCTTCGATGCGAATCAGCAGGTAGGCGGCTACTGCCATGGGAAAGCCTACGTTGGCGGCAATATTTAGCAGATCGCTCATTAAATATCCCTCCTCTAATAAACAAGGTTACGGGGCTTTGCTGCCCCGTAACCTTGTTTGTACTAGTTCAGATCGAATTCGGTGGTTTCGCTGACTACCATCTGAGCTCCAGCCTTACCGGTAAAGGCTCCGCTGCTACCAGAGAAAATATCACTGGCGACAATTTGATCCATAGCGGCGGATACCTCTGCTGGGGTCAAGTCTTCCCGGGCATCATAAACCCTCAGGCGGTGATTACGGCCCTGCTCCGTAGTGAAGTCCATCTGCAGCACTCTTTGAGTAGCCATGGGTTAATCCTCCTTTCCCCATTTATTTTAGTGGTCAACTAAGCATTAGTCAGTTCAACGGTATCCTGGCGGCGAACTGCCAGGGCAGTGCGGCTCTGCAGGCCAATAAGGACCTGAGCTACCTGGTAAACATTATCATTAGCAGCCTCGGGTTTTACATCTGCATAAGAGCGGTTGCGGGTTAACTGCCGACCGGAAGCTCCTATTCCATTATCCAGGAGCAGAACCAGTTCACTGTTTATAGGGGTTGCGGTGACAGCCATAATGACACCTCCTTTCCGGTGAGTAAGGCAATGGATCCATGAGCCTGATTAAATTGTATATAATGGGGAGTTGCTATTGCCAAAGACACGAACTGCTCTACCCAGCCTTGCATAGGACGGGATTTTTCTTCCTAAACTCTTCTGATGCCACCGGGATGATTAGGCAGCCTAAACTAGTCCATGATTAAGCGTTTGCGTAATACCAGCTGGGTATCTCCCTAATCGTACCATCCTCATAGACTATATAAAGGGAGAAAAGGAGGTTCCTGATTCTATTACTGTTTAGGAGGTGAACATATGCGCATGATTGCCGATGTGACCGTAACCGTAATGTCTGGTGACAGACAACGCCGGGGTACGGTTTATAATCTGGAATTTGATGATGAAGTCTACCAGGAATTTGATTTTGCCAACCTGTTTCGCAAGTTAATTAGCGGTCTTCACCCCTCAGTTTTGGCTATTTTCCCTAAGGAGAGATTTATATTTGACATTCATAACATACGCCCTCTGGATGATCGACGCCCCCATCCTGATGTATATGATAAATAAAGCTTGAGTCTACCGCCTGGGAAAGGCGGTTAATTTCCTTACAAAGGCGAAAGCCCGGAATCAGTGATTCCGGGCTGAGAGTGTCAAAAAAGTTGCTAAAAAGAGATCGCCACGTCGCTACGCTCCTCGCGATGACATACCAGAAGGCCATCTTATGTGTCATTGCGAGCCCCGGAGGGGCGTGGCAATCTCGAACTTCTAACCATTAATAGACTT
>JAKPGY010000248.1 GCA_029550685.1 Bacillota bacterium | reverse complement strand
TACCTGTTGGACACCACAGCGGGAACAGACTTGTTGAACAGCATCAGCCAGTTGCTGAGCCTGGATATAGTTGTCACCATGGGGATGAGAAAAAGTTATGGCAAAGACCCGGTAGCCCAGCTCCACTAACTGCTGCTGCAGTCCCACATGGCCCATGTTCCATAGGTTAGTAAAAGATGTGGCATCTAATCCAGCGCCATGAACCAGAAGAACTGGAACCGGGCGGAAGTTACTATCCCACCCGGGTGCTGAATGCAGCAGGTAATGGCTGGCTGGTGGAGTGTTGCTGCCGAAATACTCAATTAAATATGGATCAATGTGAGTATTTACTTCACAGAAAGGTTCTTGGCTAAGGGAAGAAAGCATTCGCAATTCTGTCTTCTGCCAATGACTACTGCTGTTGGCAGCATAGACACGTAAGCTATATAGCAAATCCGGTTTGCCATATCCGGGCATGGCACCACTTCCTTTGGCTTCTTTTAGAATAGTTTAGCAGATAAACCAGTGTTGCTCACCTGCGATGGTAAATTAAGGGAGAAGGGAATGAAATTATGCAAACCTTTAATGATCTAAAGCTAGTTCAACGTTATTACTCCATACTGGAGCAATTACGCCATCCATATGCTTACTGGTCAACACCCAACCATATAATTTTGGAGCATCAAACGCTGCGACTAAGACATTTTAATAATCCCAATATATCTGATAGTGAGCGGCCGGTCTTAATCTTGCCACCCCAGGCCGGCCATCACGCCAACATTGTCGATTATTCTTCCGAGCAAAGCCTGGTAAGAGTGTTTCATCGCTATGGTTTTGATGTTTATGTTACCGAGTGGTTATCGGCTACACCGAAATATAAAGATTTAGGAATAGATGATTATATACGACTAACCGATGAAGCTGTAGAGGAAATACGCCGTCGTACCGGTTTATACCGTATTCATTTAGTGGGAGAATGCCAGGGAGGATGGCAGGCAGCCGTATATACTTCCTTGTTTCCCGAGAAAATAGCTAGCTTAGTGGTGGCAGCGGCCCCCATCGATGTATTTGCTGCTCCTTCTCAACTAGTAGATTATGCCAAGCTGCCCATGGCCTTTTTCCGATACCTGGTGGCTACCGGGCAGGGAGTTATGAGAGGGAAATATATATTATATGGATTTAAGAACATGCAGCCCGAGGAGCACTATGTTTTAAAATACAAACGGCTATGGGATATGCTGAAAGAAGGGGATGAAGCTGGCATAGAGCGGTTTATCCGTTTTGAAAACTGGTACGAATATACTCAGGATTTACCAGGACGTTTTTATTTGGAAATCGTAGAAAAAATTTTTAAAAACAACGGTCTTACCAAGCCAGGTTATATTCGCCTGAATGGCAGATCGGTGGATCTGGGTATGATCAGGTGTCCGGTTATTCTCATGGCCGGTGAGAAAGATCATATTACCCCTGCACCGCAGCTTTTTGCTATGCGCGAATTAATCAGTACCCCCTCGGAAGACATTATTGAAATAATTACCAGTGGCGGCCATATAGGTACCTTGATGGGAAACGAAGCTCTGCGGGAAAACTGGACCACAGTTAATGAAATGCTCAAACAGGTTATCTAGGAACTTATCACTACAGAGCAGCTTAAACATGTTACCGGCTGTCCTATACAATCCGCCTCCAATCAAGCTATAATAATGATTAAATCTAGAGCAAAGGAACTTGAGACAGTATGAAAATGTGGAGCGGTCGTTTCACCAAAAAAAGTGATCGCCTGACCGAGGAATTTAATGCCTCCATAGGGGTGGACAGCCGTATGTACCGGCAGGATATTGCCGGCAGTATTGCCCATGCCGCCATGTTGGCCCAACAGGGGATAATTACACCCCAGGAAGGTGAACAGATAGTTAAAGGTCTGCAGGAGGTCCTGGAGGACATAGAAGCCGGCAGGCTGGAATTCACCATTGAAGCCGAAGACATTCATATGAATGTGGAGACCTTTTTAACCCAGAAGATTGGGGATGTAGGCAAAAAGCTGCACACCGCCCGCAGCCGCAATGATCAGGTCGCCCTGGACGTACGTCTTTACCTGCGGGATGAAATAGGACAGATCAAGCAGCTTCTTCTGGAACTAATTGCGGTTCTGTGTGATCTGGCAGCCCAGCATACCGGCACAATCATGCCTGGTTATACCCATCTGCAAAGAGCCCAGCCCATTACCCTGGCCCATCACCTGCTGGCTTACGTAGAAATGCTGCGCCGCGATTCCGAGAGATTAGAGGACTGCAGCAAGCGGGTAGATGTAATGCCCTTAGGTTCGGGGGCCCTGGCCGGAACCGGTTTTCCCCTGGACCGGGAAATGGTAGCAAGGCAGCTGGGTTTCAGTCAGATTACCCGTAACAGCCTGGACGGGGTTAGTGATCGGGACTATGCTATTGAATTTGCCAGCTTTGCCAGCATACTAATGATGCACCTGTCCCGTTTTTCGGAAGAACTGATTCTCTGGTCCAGCAGCGAGTTTGGCTTTGTGGAACTGGATGATGCTTTCGCCACCGGTTCCAGCATTATGCCCCAGAAAAAGAACCCTGACCTGGCCGAGCTGGTAAGGGGCAAGACCGGTCGGGTCTATGGGGATTTGGTTACCCTGCTGACCATAATGAAGTCCCTGCCCCTGGCCTACAACAAGGACATGCAGGAGGACAAAGAACCCTTGTTTGACGCCATTGATACGGTAAAAGCTTCCTTAATGGTCTTTGCCCCCATGCTCAAGACCGCCCGGTTCAATACACGGAGCATGGCTCAGGCTGCTCAGGGCGGGTTTACCAATGCCACTGATCTGGCTGATTACCTGGCTGCCAAAGGTCTGCCCTTCAGGGATGCTCATGAAGTGGTGGGCAAGGCCGTACTCTACTGCCTGGAAAAAGGTATCAGCCTGCAAGATGTGGATTTAGCCACATACAAAACCTTTTCACCCTTGATCGAAGAAGATATATATGAATTCATAGATGTAGCCCGCTGTGTGGCGCGGCGCCGGGTTCCGGGCGGACCCGCACCGGAAATGGTAAGCCAGGCCATCAGTGAAATTCAAGAGTGGCTGAGGAGGATGGGATATGATGCAGATAAGTAAATTTGAACATGTGGATGGTATTCCCGTTGAAGAACAGGTGGAAGAATGGGTGGAAACCTATTTCCATAATCTGATGACCATATTAAACTCTTTCCTGTCCCATGTGGAGATTACCGAAGCGGTAGCCCGCCTCAAAAACATACCTTTTGAGCAGCTGGTAATGGAGGAACTGGAGGGAGAGGATGAAGCTGTTTTGACTATAGCAGTCAATAAGGTGCGGGAACTGGCCGAAGCAGAAATTGCTTTTCAAGAGTCCTACATTGAACCCTGACCTTTGGACAGTGTCTATATAAAATTAGGACTAAAGCCGTATATCACTATCCGGCTTTTTGCGTGCATTAATTGGGACTGGGAAGCCAGAGAACCAAGGTGTAAAATAACCTTTAGTCATAATATTAACTGTGAGGGAAAGCCTTATTATGCAAAAAAAGTGCAGCATATGCAGCAAAGCTTATCCTGAACCAATACTAAAAAAAATGGTGCAGGTTCTAGATCGTAAGGCCTATTTGCATTACGTATGTCCTGCCTGTCAGGCAGTCATTAATAACAACCCCAGTTATTACTATCTGATCGAAAATAAGCAGTAAATAATCTTTAACCCATCTAAAACTACTGCTATTTTAGGACAGTTATAGTCCATACTCTACGTATTCATTCTGGCAGGGGGGCCCATATGATATAAAGATCCGTTGTTCCTCCGGAATCATTATATATGATACCAGGGTCTCAGCGTTAAACAGTCTAGGGGTCCCCGGGTCGTAATGGCGGCAGATTGAGAGCGGATAGACATTGTGATCCGCTAAAATAGCCATCAGTTTATCCGCGGTAAGGTCTCCGTATTCCATCTCCATGAGGCGCTTCATTCTGTCTAAACGAAGATAGCTGTCTGCTATCCCCATGTAAGCCAGGTCGCCTTTCTTAAAACGATCGGTTACATAATGATTGGAGTGTACCAATAGGTCCTGTTCAGGGTAAATAATATTAAAGTCATCGAATACACTCTCAATGCCAACTATATCACCTTCCGCACTGGCCAGGTGGTAATAGCCAACACCCCGGGCAGCTTGACACAATACACTTAAAGCATCTCCTATGGTCTTCTGACGCATAGCTTTAGGTAAGTAACAGGCCAAAGGAATATTTAATCGAAAGTTTTCAGGAGGAGTTAAGGTCGAATTTGCACATATTCCGAATCCTGCCGAGTTTAATGTATACTCGGCGAAACCTCCTAAAGAAATGGTCAGTTGAGTCAATCCATCCTCATGAGTAACTTTTAGCAGATCAACCGGAAATCCTGGGTACCAGTCGATATTCTGGCCGAGAATAGTTTTACCGTCTCTGGTAGCTTTCCCGCGAGCAGCAAAGGATGTGCACAATCCGGAAAGTTTAGGATAATAAGGACCGAGTTCCAAGGTGCAGCGTAAAGCGAAAGCTTGATCAAAGCTAATTCCAGCCCCTTCAGCCTGCCCCTTGATCATTTCAATCAGTTCGGGATCAAAGTTTTCTACTAAAGGCAGATATTTTTTAGCGGTGTTAATAAGCTGCTCCTGGCTTACCTTGTAGCCGGAGGTTAATATTCCAAAATTGATTTCCAGGGATTTAAGGATACTATCCCGGCAGCCTTCACCATATTGCCGTCCGATTTCATATGAAGTCCCACTGCATTCGACAACTCTAAGCACTCTTTTATTTTTCATGTACAATCCCCCTATGATTTCCAATTCCGTACCAGATGTTCTCCCAAACCGCCTCAACCTTGCGCGGTTCTAAATCAGGGTTCAACAATAACGCTAACAATAGGCCCTCTCTGAAACAGTAAAACGAAAATAGTGTATCTAATGCCACACTGTGACGTAGATCTCCCCGGTCTATACCAGCTTGGATAATCTCGGCCACCTTTTCATACAGGCTAGATTCCAGATTGCTTATTTGAGTAAACAATTTTTCTTTAAGCGATGCCGGAGGGAAAAGAAGGATGCGATTCCAAAAAGCTGATAACTCGTGGTTTTGAGCAAAATAGGCAATGTATTTTTGGAAGATATGATAAAGTTGATCTTTAGTGCTTCCCATATGCTGCGCTTCTTCCAAGATCTGTTCCATATATTGACGATATTCTTCTGCTGCTTCCGTGAAGATTGATAAAAACAGTTCTTCCTTAGACTCATAGTATGAATACAGTGTCGGTTTTTTAATACCTATTGCATTCGCGATTTGGCTCATGGTGGTTGACTCATATCCATGGGCGGCAAACAGCGAAAAGGCTGTTTCTCTTAAGCGGGTCTGGGTAGATTTCACCAATTGCTTTCCCTCCTACCAACCGGTCGGTAGGTAAATGTTATCACTCTGTTTGTCGACTGTCAAGAGGAGTCCAATTGGGACAAAATATATAATAAAGACAGCCATGATTCCTTAATTTCTCACTTCAAATCACTTGATTATGAATCGATCAAACCTTTATAATTTATACGTGTTGACTAGGTAGAAAAATTTAATAAGCCGATGTGGCTCAGTGGTAGAGCAATTGATTCGTAATCAATAGGTCGGGGGTTCGAGTCCCCCCATCGGCTCCAGACAATAAATAATCCCCGGATTTTGTTTCCGGGGTTTCTTGCCATTAGCTCCCGTTTAGCCTTGATAACCACATATAAATGTGGTTTGATTAATACTGCCTGATTAAATAAGCAATAGCAGCAACCAAATATACATTCAATTCTGGATCAATAATATTCATATGCACTTTTCCCGTTAGGTTATCACGGCATTTTGCAATAATATTATTATCGGAATCAAGGAAATAAGGCTCGGTTCCGATTGTGCGATCTCTAATAAAAAGCATTTTATCGTTTATATGCAACTCCATGAAGAAGCCGATTTTAAGCTTTGGAAGAAGGGTTAAATCAAAATGAATTTCAGGGTCCCCATATATTATTCCTTTCCATCTTTTTTTAAAAGCCAAAGGCGGTGAAACAATATTCAATTTTAAAACAGGTTCCCTTTTTTCATTTTCAACTTTGATATTAATTATAGGCTCAATAAATTTCTTCAAAAATTGGCCTATGTTTTTATAATATAAATTTACATAACCGATTATATTCCCATTTTCGTCTAGAATATCTTGTTCAAATCTTAGGAACTTATACTTTAATACATAGTTACTCATAGTTCCCTCCCGTAAACTTAGATAAAGTCATTCCTCTTACAATAAAATGTATAGAATTCTATTATTGTTACTGCTAACTCATAATATCCAGAAATAGACAGTGTTAATTGTCCAGAAGTTGATGGAGATAGTGTCCATAGCAATTGTTGCTCCCCCGTAAGGGGCAGGGAGAACTAAACCAGCTCTCCCTGGATGACCAACTTGAC
>JAKPGY010000247.1 GCA_029550685.1 Bacillota bacterium | reverse complement strand
CTCGCTCCGGGACTCCTCGCCTGCAACCCATCGGCTTACTTCGGTGCGAAGCGGACCGCTCGGAATTCGGCATACATGCACTCAGTCCTCGCTGCTCGAAACGTCCTGTTTCTCGCTCCGCTTCGCAGCCCTCAGTTTCGCAGTGGGTTGCAAACGGCTCGTCGTACGTCACTCGCCCGGCTAATAATCCTGTTCAAGCCGGTGCAGCGATGTTTTCGTCCATCGTGGTCTGCACAACAGGTGATAATTGCTGTAAAAATGGCCTTCGCTGTCATCGTATAAAAAAGAATTCCTTAATTGTCATCGCGAGGAGCAAAGCTACGCAGCGATCTCTTTCATAACCTTTATCGACAGTTCGAGACTACTTACGGTAGTCTTTAATATCTGCACTAGCACGCAGATCATCCAGGAACTGACTAAAGACCTGATTTTTCTTGTTCTGCAGCAGGCTAGTTTCGATATCAGCTTGCACTTCACTAAACGGCCAAATGCCTTCATCTAACTGCTTCCCGGCCCTAATTATATGAAAACCATATTCACTCTCTACCGGCGTGGTAAGCAGTTCCCCCGGCGGCAACTGCAGAGCAGCCTCCTTGAAGGGTTCCACAAAGTTAGTATCCTGGTTAACCACCCCAACATCTCCACCCTGGAGCTTGCTGCCTGGGTCGATAGAATACTGGGCAGCCAAGTCACTGAAGGACTCTCCCTGCTTCAGTTTAGCCAAAACTTCCTCCGCTTCCTGCTGGGTTCCTACCAGTATATGATAGATTTGTTTTCCGGCTGGATGGGAGAAAGCCTCCTTGTTCTGGTCATAGTATTCCCGGCACTCCTCTTCAGTAACAGTTAAATCGCTGGTTACTTCTTCTCCCAGCCGGGAGTACAGGTACTCGGTTTCCAACCTTTGTCTTAGAAATTCCTCGTCAAATCCATGTTCCTTAAGATATTTCTCGTATCCGTTTTCCTCCTGTTTATTTAGTTGCTCGGCCACTTTTGCCAAATCCTGTTCCACCTGCTCCTTATCAACTTCAATACCTCTCCTTTTAGCTTCCTGCCAAACAAGCTTCTGGATAACCAGGTCTTCAAAGGTGCTATCTTTAAGGTTTTCTAGTATTTCCTGGTCCTTTTCTTCATCAATTTCTCCATAAGTCTGTTGAAAGTAATTGATTACCAACCTATAATGCTGGTCAAATTGCTTCTGAGTAATGGCATCCCCATTAACTTCTCCAATAGTTTTTTCTTGCTTACCCTCCTGACATCCTGTAAGCATAAAAAGCGAGCATACCATAATTAAAGCCAGTGTCAGGCCATACATTTTCTTGTACATCCGCCGTCCTCCTACAATTACATTAAAGCTAATTATAACACAGCCGGGTGCAAACTCGAAATCAATCAGTATTCAGCCGGGAAACAACTGCAGAAAAACCTGATTATAAAAAGCAAAAGAGGTTGACCCTGCTGACAAGGGAACAACCTCTATACTAAACGAAAAACTGTATTATACTACTCCCTGAGCTAACATGGCATCAGCTACTTTCAAGAAGCCAGCTATATTGGCGCCAACCACCAGATTACCTTCATATCCGTATTCCCGGGCAGCCTGGCAGGACTTGTTGTAAATGTCGATCATAATGTTTTTCAGCCGCATATCAACTTCCTCAAAGGTCCAGGTATAGCGCATGCTGTTCTGGGACATCTCCAGGGCTGAAACTGCTACTCCCCCGGCGTTAGCCGCTTTGCCCGGAGCAAAGAGCACCTTATTCTCATGAAACAGCTCGACTGCTTCAGGTGTGCAGGGCATGTTGGCCCCTTCCGCAACAGCGATACAGCCATTGGCAATTAGTTTAACAGCTGCCTTTTCATCCAGTTCATTCTGGGTAGCGCAGGGTAAGGCAATATCACAAGGCACCTCCCAAATACTATCACAGCCTTCATAGTAACAAGCATTTGAGTGTTCGCCGGTGTATTCCCGGCAGCGCTTGCGCTCCACTTCTTTCAGGCGCTTGATGGTTTGCAGATCTATGCCCTTTTCATCCACAATATACCCGGAGGAATCGCTCATAGCCACCACAATGCCTCCCAGTTCCCTGACCTTTTGAGCTGCATATATGGCCACATTGCCCGAACCGGATATTACTACCCTTTTGCCGTCGAAGGTTTCGCCCCGCTCTTTGAGCATTTCTTCAGTAAAATAGACCAGGCCGTAACCCGTAGCCTCTGTTCGAACCAAACTGCCTCCCCAAGTAATACCCTTGCCGGTTAATACACCTTCATAGGCATTACTGATGCGTTTGTACTGGCCAAACATATACCCTATTTCCCGGCTACCTACCCCAATATCTCCTGCCGGTACATCAGTATCCGGACCAATATGCCGGTAGAGTTCAGTCATAAAACTCTGGCAAAAGCGCATTACTTCTGCATCTGATTTTCCCTTGGGATCGAAATCACTGCCGCCTTTGCCCCCGCCAATGGGCAACCCGGTGAGAGAGTTTTTGAAAATCTGTTCAAAACCTAGGAATTTAATAATGCTGGCATTAACGGAAGGGTGAAAGCGAAGCCCTCCTTTGTAAGGGCCGATGGCACTGTTAAATTCTACGCGGAAGCCTCGATTTACCTGCACCTGACCATTGTCGTCAACCCAGGGAACCCGAAACATTATCTGCCGCTCCGGTTCCACCAGGCGCTCTATCACGCCGTTTTCCACCAACTCTGGCCGGCGTTCTATAACAGGCTCGAGAGACTCCAATACCTCCCTGACAGCCTGATGGAATTCAGGTTCATTAGGGTTTCTCTTAACAACCCTCTCCAACACCTCTGCAATATACGACATAGAAGTTCCCCCTTTGGATGCTTCCTGCAATTGATACCTGAATTATAGAGAGACACCCATGCACTGTAAATAGATTCTGGTCAGATATATTGTATTCATGACCAAGACCACCGCTAATGAAAAAAAAGTCAGGGATAATTCCCTGACCTGGTAAATATTTATTTAAATGGCATCCCGGTTTGGAGGATTATGGTGCAGAAACTTGTCCTGAGCTGTTTTGCAGGTACTCATGAATAGCCCTAGCCGCCTTTTTACCCGCTCCCATGGCTTGAATAACGGTAGCAGCACCGGTAACAATATCCCCGCCGGCAAAGACCGCCAATTTGCTGGTTTGTCCTGTATTGCCGTCAGCTATTATATTGCCGTGCCGGTTTAAGTGCAGGTCAGGAGTGGTCTGTCCAATAAGGGGATTAGGCCCCTGGCCAATAGCCATGATAACAGTATCGACTTCCATTTCATATTCTGAACCCGGAATGGCTACGGGGCGGCGTCTTCCTGATTCATCCGGTTCGCCCAGTTCAAATCTCTGGCATATCAAAGCCTTGACCCAGCCCTTTGCATCACCTTTTATTTCCACCGGACTGGTTAACAGCTTGAATTGTACTCCTTCTTCACGGGCATGTTCGATCTCCTCCGCCCGGGCAGGCATCTCCTGCTCAGAGCGCCGGTAGACTATATAGGTTTCGCGGGCACCCAAACGCAGAGCAGTCCGGGCACTGTCCATAGCCACGTTGCCTGCACCGACAACAGCTACTTTTTCACCCAACTTGATGGGGGTCAGGTATTCTGGGAAGAGATAGGCTTTCATTAAGTTGACGCGAGTCAGGAACTCGTTGGCCGAATATACGCCATTTAAATTTTCTCCGGGAATATCCATAAAATAGGGCAGTCCGGCACCGGTGGCAATAAACACCGCCTCAAATCCCTGAGCCAGAAGTTCATCCACCGTATGCACCTTGCCGACTACCATGTTGGTCTTTATTTCTACCCCCAGCCGGCGTATACCGAATATTTCTTTTTCCACAATGGATTTAGGCAGCCTGAACTCAGGAATACCATAGACCAGAACTCCGCCAGCCGTATGCAGGGCTTCAAAAATGGTCACCCGGTGTCCCAAACGAGCCAGGTCTGCTGCTGCAGTTAGCCCTGCCGGCCCGGAGCCAACTATCGCCACCTTTTTCCCGCTGGGAACGGCAGGCTGCGGTTCGGCTATCCGACCCTGCTGCATATCCCAATCAGCGACAAAGCGCTCCAAACCTCCTATAGCTACCGGTCGGTACTTTTTCCCCAGCACACAGCGCTTTTCACACTGGTTCTCCTGGGGACAGACTCTCCCGCAGATAGCAGGCAGGTTATTCTTCTCCTTAATGGTGCGAAGGGCATCCCCATATTTTTTTTCTTTAATATAGCTGATGAATACCGGTATATTTATCTCTACCGGGCAGCCTTCTACACAAAGGGGCTTTTTGCAGTTCAAACAGCGAGAAGCTTCCAGAAGGGCTTGCTCTTCACTGTAACCCAATGCTACCTCATCAAAGTTTTTAATCCGCCGGATAACCTCCTGGTTGGGCATAGCCTGCCGGTCAACTTTTACTTTTTCGTTTGACACTGGCAGTCACCTCCCCCATGAATATGCTGCATGGCAATTTTCTCTTCCTCCAGGAACATACGGCTGCGCATCAGAGCCACATCCCAGTCCACCAGGTGACCGTCAAACTCGGGCCCATCTACACAGGCAAATCTGGTTTCCGAACCAATAGCTACCCGGCAGGCTCCGCACATCCCAGTTCCATCAACCATGATGGGGTTCAGACTGACAGTGGTTTTTATGCCGTAGGGTCGGGTGAGTACCGTTACAGCTTTCATCATTACCAAGGGACCGATGGCTATTATATAGTCTATGGCTGTTCCCTCTTCCAGCAAATTCCTCAGGACATCGGTTACAAATCCCTTCTGCCCCACCGAACCATCGTCACTGGTGATATAAATCTGATCGCTAACCTGGGCCATCTCCTGGTCCAGAATCAAATATTCTGCAGAGCGGGCACCAATGATGGATATTACTTCATTGCCCGCCTGTTTAAGGGCCCGGGTAATAGGATAAACCGGAGCGATACCTACCCCGCCGCCAATACAAACTACCCGTCCATAATTGACGATCTCCGAAGGCTTGCCCAGGGGGCCTACCAGATCAAGGATTTTATCTCCCGCCTGCAGACGGCCCATTTCCATGGTACTCCGTCCTACCTCCTGGAATATTAGGGTCACAGAACCCTGGGCACGATTGGAATCGGCTATGGTAAGAGGTATTCTTTCTCCCCTATCATTAATCCGCACAATAACAAACTGTCCCGGCTGTGCTTTGGCAGCAATCTCCGGAGCCAGGACTTCCCACAGTTTTATGGACTGCGCCAGTACCTGTTTTTTTACAATCTCAAACACCGATATTCGCTCCTTAAGCTTCCAATATGCTAGACCTTTACTGATCAAATTATCGGACTAACTATAATACAGCTGATACATGCTTATTTTTTATACCCGCGAAACCGAGAGTAAGTGTTTTTGTCAACCAATTTATTTTTTTGAGCTGACCGGGATCGCCAATTGTGGCTCAATCTATTTGGCAAGCACCCGATCTAAGGGCTGGCGGATAATCTCCTGAATATCGTTGAACATCTGAATAAACTTTGCTTCTGCGTCAAAAAATGCAGCAATATCTTTTTCTTGATTGAGCTTGGCAAAATCAACACTTAGCTGTCTGACTTCCTCTTCGGCTATTTTCCCTCCAGTAATTTGAGCCCGGTTAAAAGCCAGTTGACGATTGCGGAACTCCAGAACCTTATCCCGGCAATCAGGTTTTTGCTCCAGATTATTCTTGGCCTGCACATAGTTTTTAAAGGTTTCATGGTTTAGAATGGATCTAGCCAGTTCGTGGGCTTTATCATATGGATTAGCGGACATGCAAACACTCCCTTCCTCATCCTTTAAGACTAGCAGGTATCACAGAATAAGGTCAAGAAAGTGTTTCAATTAACAAGATATTAAATTGTTATGATATTATTATTTCCCTATTCTGCATAGTTTTCTTCCTGTTGTAACATTTTTACGCCATACAATGCTGTTAAAATCAGGCGTTCTAGCAAACACTATGCATGATAACAGCATAACACGCTGATATCCCCCAATTTTGTAAGCTTAACAAGATATTTATTTCACAATAGATTATTGTAATTGTGATCACAATTACAAATAGGTATCATTATCCTTCTCAATGGGCGAAGCGACCTGAATATAGTGCAAAATGGCGCAAGCGAATTGTATGCCTGGCACCTTCATATTAAAATAAGGTAAGAAGAAGGAGCGGATCTCAATGGGTGAAAGAAGGGAGGAGAAAGGCATGAAGTATATATCTGTAGTAGTCCCCGAAGAGATCGATCGTGAACTGCGGTTTGCCTGTGCGGACCAGGCAACCACTAAATCTCGCCTAGTTCGGAGACTTATCGAACAGTACCTGGATGATTGGCGCAAGGGATTTGAAGGTAAAGGCGGACAAATCATAGGTCTTGAAGATGAGGAAGAACCAGATTAATAACCCAAGAGAATAAACGCCGCGGAGTTTTGACGGGCTGAGTTGCAGCCCGGTTTTTTTTGCATATTTACCATTCAAGAGGCTTCAGGCCTCTTTTTTTTGCTTTTTTGAAATCTTACGTCAATTCTCACGATTTGCTAAATTTATATCATATGGTATTATGTTGTTAACATCACATGTTGTTATCAAAAAAGCAGGAGGAGAAGTTCTATGACTGGGTTATTTGCCGCTCTGGCAATTGGAATTACCCTTATCAGCGGAACTATCAGCATATTGTACGTGTTTAAGAGAGCTTACCTGGAAAGTTGAGTTTATCACCTCTAGTTAGGTAAAGGAGGGATAATTATGACGGTGTTACTGCTAACTCATAATATCCAGAAATAGACAGTGTTAATTGTCCAGAAGTTGATGGAGATAGTGTCCATAGCAATTGTTGCTCCCCCGTAAGGGGCAGGGAGAACTAAACCAGCTCTCCCTGGATGACCAACTTG
>JAKPGY010000214.1 GCA_029550685.1 Bacillota bacterium | reverse complement strand
AGTGCGAGAAACGGTTCTCTTTACAGTCGCACTACCCGCATCAACCGATAAGGTATAGGCAGAATCAGGAGTAACATTTACAGTTTCTTCAACCGGTGCAGTAGCGCTAGCCAATAAATTCGTTGTCCCTTCCTCCACCATAATCGCCTTCCCAAACTTGCCATCCTCAAATCTCGGCACATTTGCTGCTACTTGCGTGCCGTCTAAAATGGCTTTTGTTATTTTGCCCCAACTAGCACCATATATAGTGCCGTGATTGGAATTTGGCGAGCTATCGTGTGCTACTGTTCCTGTGCCTTCGTTCAGTTTCCAGTAGCCAACTAGACCCGACTCCATACCAGCAAGCTGCTTATTCATGTTGTCTTGGATTTGTTGTTGTGATAAAGCTATGTTCCAGAGTGATACATTTGAGACTTTACCTATGAAAAACCCACTAGTTGGAAGTGTTGGTGTAGGTCCAGGGTTACAGCTAAAACCCAATGGCGTAGTAGCATGGTATCTTATATTGCCAGTAAGAGGCGTTGTTGCTACTAGGCTCCCATCTAAATATAGTTTTAAGTTTGCGCCATCATATGTACCAGCTATATGATGCCATCCACTTGAAATATCGCTTAATGGATACTTGGCATATTTATAAGACCCTCCAACGTAGACGCTAAAGCCCAAAGTGCTATCGATAGAGTAACAAGATATTCCAAATCCTCCAGACTCGTAACACCCTATTATGATTTCCTCTGTAGTAATGTTTGACCAATCGCTCTTATGTGCCCATGTAGAAACTGTAATATTTTGTGCAATTTTATAATAGTCACCTACAGGCATTAAAACATAATTGCTGCCATCGAAGCTCAAACACCAGTCCTGCACAGAGGGGCGAGCAAAGGTATAATTGATCGGCCTTATGCTGCGTTTTATATCCATATCAGTCTCTACGCCGATTGTAAGCCTATCTGATTTGGCTCTGCTCGTATCTATAACAGGCGAAATCCAGTACACTTCTGGGCCTGCTGTTACGGAAAAAGAATTTACTGTAGGCGTTTTGCTGGTATCCGTAGTAGACAGTTCAATCTTAAACTGGATATAATTGCCGCCTGTACCGGGCAAGCTGCTTCCCGTTATCTCCTGCCATGTTGGATTATCT
>JAKPGY010000210.1 GCA_029550685.1 Bacillota bacterium | reverse complement strand
ATGAGCACGCGAAGGTCCTCCCGGTCGCCGAGGATGGCGGGGAGGGCCTGGGCGAAGTGCTGGACGCCTTTCTCGCCACTCAGCCGGCCGATGTAGCCGATGAGGGGCGGGCGATCGGGCAGGGGGGTGGTGACGGTGAAGGTGTTGAAGTCGAGGAAGTGACGGTGGGCGATGGATATTTTGTGGCGGTAGGGTTCGAGGTTCCATTCTTGAACAAGGCATGGAGAATAAAGGACAATATTATCTGAAAAGGCACAATTAACGGAAAATAATAATTTCATGGGCATAAAAAATATGTCATGAGTAAATTTAGCATCATTAACTGTATACCCCATAAGAACCAATACTACAGGTTTATTAAGCAATTTGGCTGAGAGCATCGGCAGAACCATACGTTCCCCCCCAAAAAAGATCCACCCATCCACATTTTTAGAGGCCCGTACGAGATAATAAGCGCTCAAAACCTGCCCATAAATATACTTGAAGACTTTAGTAACAGGGTTTCTACCCAATTTGTAGGTTGCCCCCAGAGTGTGAACCCTGGGATCATTTTTAAATAATAAATAGCCCTCATTTCCACTGATAAGAAATATGCTCGTTGAAATCGAAGACAGGACACTTATGATGTGAGATATAGGAGTATTATTGGCCTTTAACATTCCAGACGTTAATACCCCTATCTTAAACATTTTGTTCGTCATAGTAATCAGAAGGATAAATGTGACCAGGAGCCAATACCCTTAAAAGTAGAAATATAATTCACACTGCCTGAATCCCTAAATACTAGGTGGGAAAAGAAACCGACTATCATATCATATTATCTCCCTGAAAAATCCCAGATATATCTCCGCGATAAGGGCCCAATCCAAATGTTTCACCGCATATGCCCTTGCATTCCTTGCTTGGTTTGAGTACTCCTTCTTCAGGTATTCAAGAACTTTATCCCCTGCCTGTGCAATGTCATCAGAGGCGACCACTATCCCACAATCGGCGTCCTTCACAACCGCCAGGTTCGGAATATCAGACACTATGCATGGCAGCCCCGATGCCATTGCCTCCGCAAGAGTCAGAGGGGGCATCCCTCCCTCATATTTTGAGGTCATAATATAGTAATCAGCGCAAGCATAGAGGTCCGGGAGATCCCGATCATGATCCACATACCCCAGGAAAAGAACCTTGCGCAACCCCATTTTCTCTGCAAGGTCTTTTGTCCCCTCAAAGAGCTCGCCTTTACCCGCGATGCAGAGGGTCACGTCGCCCAGCTCCTTCTCAAGGTGCGAGAAGACCTCGATCATAGTATGGGGTTGTTTTGCGGGAGTCAACCGCCCGACACTCAGGAGAACGATATCATCCTCCGGGATCCCAAACTTCTTCCGAAGCGGTTTCTTATTATGCGATGGGCGGAACCGACTAGTGTCGACCCCGTTGGGGATGTAGATTATCCGATCCCTTTCGATCCCGATCTTCTCCAGCTCTTCACAGACCGGCTTGCCCACCCCGGTGAAGCGGGCGTTCTTGCTCATGTGGACCAAACAATATTTTTCGAGACCTGAAACAAACCTCTTGTAGATCCGCAGAAGGGGCGTGCTACCAACCTGATGAAACGATTCCC
>JAKPGY010000209.1 GCA_029550685.1 Bacillota bacterium | reverse complement strand
GCGATGACAGGCTTAAGTTTTTGTTTATCGTGGCCTGTTATTCAGGTGATAATTGGGAGCGTAGAGAAGCAATCTCGAACGGTACCTACAGGTATGTTGAACGAGATCGCCACGTCGCTTCGCTCCTCGCGATGACACAAGCGAAAGCCATCATATGGGTCATTGCGAGGCACGAAGTGCCTCGCAATCTCTATAAATATCAACGGTTTCAGTTGACAGATTGCCACGCCACTTCGTGCCTCGCAGCATATCCGCTAAATCAATCCGGATTTTTGCAGCAGCTTCTGCACAATTAAGGCAACCTCAGCCCGGGTTATGTTGTCTTTGGGGGCAAGGGTGTTTTGGCCCCGCCCGGATATCAGACCGGTTTTTACGCAGGCAGCTATACCGGGTCTGGCATAGTCTGCGGCTGTGCCGGCGTCATTGTATCCTGCCAGTATGGTGCTGGTTTCTTCTTGGCTAGTATTGACCTCCAGCTTGGTGACCTGCATGGCTCTGGCTATCATGGCCATGGCCTGCTCCCGGGTTATGGCATCATTGGGCCCGAACTTTCCGTTGCCGTATCCTGATATCAATCCATAGTCACTGGCAATGGTAACGGCATCATAGTGCCAGTTCTGCCTGATGACATCATTGAATCTATCCTGGCCAACTCCGGGTCTCACCAGCCCGAGTCCCCGGACTAATAGGGCGGCAAATTCGGCCCTGGTTACAGCCCGGTCAGGCTCGAATCTATTCTTCTCTACCCCGCTTACTACCAACCGGGAGGCCATATCATTAATGGCTTCTCTGGCCCAATGGGTTTCCACATCCTTGAAGGATTTGGGGCTGTAGATGACTGTGTAGATACTGTTGGTCAGGCTGTTGATTTTGGCATAATACTTCCCGTCTATTACGGTAATCACTGTAGGTACATGTGAGAATGTGCCATCAGGATTAACTATGACTCCAGTGGTGATCCTGGACGGATCGATGCCTTCGGGTATGGCTACCAGTCTTTCTACATAAGCATTGAATTTAGTGACATTTACTGTTTTATCGCCGCTGGTACAGGTGATTGCAAACTCAATAGGGGGCACTACTATCTGGTAATGGTTTTGGTTGGCGGTATCTTCAATAATTCTTATAGTATCTGCGGGAGGTTCAGATATTCTCACGCTTACAGTAATATCTCTCAGCTCTACTTCCCGGCCCATCTGCTGGGAAACGGCATCGATATTTATCTGTGAGGCAGGAATCGTATATGTAACCTGGCCGGTAGTGAGTTCCAATACGGAGTCAGTCATTTCCATATTCTTGACGGTCTGGCCGTTCAGGGTGCCAATTACCACATCCGCACCATTGCTGACGGGAATGGTTACTACGGCATTATTGCCTTCCTGGGCCAGTTTTTCTTCCAATTTATTGTCATCCACAATAATATTGGTGACAGTTCTATCGCCTTCCTGGCTGGTGGTTACGGTAGCGGCGGTTACTGTTTTTCCGTTGATTAGGATGTCAACTCCATTGTTGGTCGGCTGCTCAGGGGTGGCAGGTGTTGAAGGCGTACTGCTTCCCCCGGAGCCGCCTCCTGAGCCTCCGCTGGAGGGGCGGGATGGTGTTACTGCATTGGATGGTGCTAAGGCGGGGCCGGTCCCGGCAGCATTGGTAGCGGTTACGGTAAAGGTATAGGTGGTTCCGTTGGTCAGCCCGGTAACGGTTATGGGGCCGCTGTTAACTGATGCGGTGATATTCCCAGTAGTGGAGGTCACCGTGTATCCCGTTATGGGACTGCCGCCGTCATCTACCGGTGGGGTAAAGCTTACTGTCGCCTGGCCGTTTCCAGCGGTGGCGGTTACACCGGTGGGCGCTCCTGGTACTGCTGGCGGGGGTGAATTTACAGTAAAGCTCAGGTCAAAGCTCTGGCTGACATCGTTGTCTGCAGTTACCGTCACTGTTGCTAAATAGGTGCCCGGGGCCAGCGAATCATTGGGTTTTACTGTAAAGGTGGCGGATGGGGTGGTGTCGTTAAGGGTCTCTGCACTCAGCACACCCAGGGTAAAGTCACCTGACGCTGCTCCGCTTAAGGCTGCATGCAGGTTGGTGATATTCCCCGTGCCTATCCTGGTTACAGTCACTGTGATAGGCTCTACTGGCGTATAGCCTACTGTCTGCTCAGTAAATGTATGGGTGCCGGTTTGCGATAGAGTGATTTCATAAGTGGGCAGGGCAGTCACCGTCAGCTTGATGGATTTGCATATGCCTTCCCGGTTAGCAGTCAGGAATGTGTCCCCCATTCTTGCCAAAGTCGCGTTGCTGCCGCTGACGCTTATTACGGCCGGATCACTGGAAGTCCAACTGACGTCGTTTGCTGTGCTTAAGGTAAAGTCAGCTTGAACTGCGTTTGCTGTATCTGTGTCGGCCAAAAAAACGGGGGAAACCGAAACAAGTGCCGCATCTGTTTCATCCATTTTATAATCGGTGCTGGCATCCACATAGCCGGTAAGCCGCGGATAAAGCCCGGAAGTGAAATTCCAGATTCCTGTATCACCGCTGCTCCAGCTGGTGAAGGCAGTGGCTGTTGTCATTTGAGAGGTCAGCTTGCCCTCGGCTCTTCCCCCGCTATCAACGCCGCCTATTCCACCTACCGGGCACATCTGGTTGTCGTAATAGCAGCCTGTTACGATGGCCCAAGATTCAGCACCTCCCACCACGCCGCTGGTAGTATTATTACCAGTATCATTGACGCTTCCTATGACGTTTCCTATATTGTAGCAGTTTTTCAAAGTACCACTATATATATAACCCAATACGCCGCCCACATATTCTGAGCCGCTAACGCTGCCTGTGTTGTAGCAGTTTTCAACCTTAGCATATACTAGATCCCCTGATAGATCCTCCTTTTCATCAACTGTTGATAGCCACCCCACTACACCGCCGACAAATCGGTTACCTTTGATGTAGCTGTCTTTAACTCCCAGATTTTGGACTGTTCCATTATCCACATAACCGAACAGGCCCTGGTAATCCGAACCTGTGGCATTGATATATATCCCGCTCACCGTGTGACCGTCGCCATCAAAGGTTCCCTTGAAAGGCTGATCTATGGATTTACCTATAGGCCTCCAGGTATTTCCCGGTGAAGCCGTACCCCAGTTTGTATAGTTGGAAGTGTCCGCATTCAAAACGATATCAGCCGTCATTTGAAAATACTTTCCCTCATAACCCTGGCCATTATTGACGTTTGCCGACAGCTGTGCCAGGTCCGCAGCAGTGCTGATTTTATAGGGATCTCCTTGGCTGCCGCTGCCGCCGCTGAAGGTTGCACCGGCATTAGGAGCAGGTATTATGCCATTCCAAACTCCGGTTGCTGCTGCAACATTTGTACCCATATGCTGATTCTCCTCGCCGTCGCTTAGATTCTTAACCGATGTGGCGGGGTTTCCCATGTTGAACATCATCTGGTCTTCGACCGGTTCTTCTTCCATATCTGCTGCTTTTATATCCCCTTCAGTCAGCCTTGCCTGATAAAAACCTACTATCCGGGCTGGGTATTCCATATCAACAGCATAAACCTGCAGGTATTTGCCTGCCGCCACTCCGGCGGTAATATCAGCGCCAGATTGATAGCCGGTAATCAAATTATCCCCGGTTGTTGGGGCTGGGTCTCTCACATAAGGAGTTGCGATCTCTGCCTCAGTTATATCAACAACCAGGCTGTGGTAAATATGGCCGGTAACCGTTGCTGAAGTAGTCCCGGCTGTGTCCCCAGGGGACAAAGTTACGTCCAGCAGAGGTGCTAGCTCAGGCACGTCTGCTTTCAAGTCACCTTGTCCCGCTCCCATGACTGGTGCCAGAACAACAAACAACAGAGAGAGCATTGATATAATTGACAACAGCTTGATTTTGCTTCGTTTTGTTTTTACCATTCCATTCACGCCTCCCAAATTAAATAAAAAAAATGACCGTACTCCTGGGCCGGGAATAAAACTATTTATCAATACTCATCAAAAAACAATCTTCAAGACCCATGCGGAAACCCGACATAAAATCATAAAACACCAATCGTGAAAAAGGTAAATTTTTTTGGTTTTCCAACTTTTTTGATAGCTCCAAAAACTTTCAGGGCGATCTACCACTATTACATCCATACGCTAAGCTAGTTGGGGGAACCGGGTTATCCGCAGAGTTGATGATTAAACGGCAAAATAAATAGGCTGGCTATAACGAGATAGCTTTAGGCGGAAGTTGGTGAGCTAAGGAGATTGGAAAGGGATTTCTCGGATTAATAACTAAGGAAAGAAACTGGGTTAAGCTTAAATTCGCAGCCATGAATCTCAAAAAATCTGGCAATGTGGGCACACTAAGCCCACTGTTTTTATCTATTTAACTATGAGCAACCCAACATACATATTACTGCCGGATATTCCAGCAAACACGACTAACAATCTATTAGTGCGTTCCGAAAAGTTTAACTGGTTATTTTCACCACCCATAAACCCTCCAGAAAAGTGTCTTTTTAGGGAAATTGTATATTAACCCATTAGCGACGAATCTCGTTTAGTGACAGATTATGTTGCTATAGGTTACACCTGACGTAAGAGGCTAAAACAGGATATTGTTCTGTACGAATAGCCTGCTTAACGCTTCTAGACAGTTTTGTTGACCTTTGCAATCCATTGTGATAAGGTATTATTTGACAATTGAAAATGCTCGTGAGGGAGTAGTTGGCACACATAGTGTGTGGCAAGTCAACATACTGACTGGTTGCCAGTCTGGCTTGTCTTAAATAACGAGACTCATGTATAACTTGAATGGCTATACATGGGCTCCCCAACGATAGGAACTTAACTCAGGTAGCAGTCAAGGTAAGCCTGAGTTTTTTCATGTTTCAATACTTGCTGTTTTGGAGGATCAAAATGAGTTTGCTGGAACTATCCCTGATCGCCGTTGGATTATCAATGGATGCCTTTGCTGTGGCTATCTGCATTGGATTATCTATGCCGCAACGAAGCATTAAAAAGGCTTTGATTGTCGGATTGTATTTTGGTTTGTTTCAAGCCTTTATGCCGCTGATTGGCTACTTTCTCGCCTCCCAATTCTCTGACCAAATTGTTGAATTTGACCATTGGATTGCCTTCATACTTCTCGCATTTATCGGCGGAAAAATGATAAAAGAGAGCTTTGCAAAAGAAGACATAGATTTTAATGAAGGGCAGGAAGTATCTTTAGGGTTCAAGACAATGTTACCCTTGGCATTAGCTACAAGCATTGATGCACTGGCGGTAGGCATCTCCTTTGCCTTTCTAAATGTGCGTATAATACCTGCTGTATCCTTAATCGGGTGCATTACTCTGCTGCTTTCCATGCTGGGCGTTCGGATAGGAAACGTTTTTGGGGCCAAGTTCAAGCAAAATGCAGAGCTATTCGGAGGGATTATTCTTATATTGATAGGCTTAAAAATTCTTCTGGAACACACGGTATTTTAAGTTTGCTCTCCTTTATCAATATGTGAAAACAACTAGTAACGATTACACGGATAGGTTAATGAACACAGGTCGAAAATGAAGGATATGAACTTTCTGAGTAAGGCTTCATCAGATGGAAATCACGGGACACGAGGTTTTTTTCGCCATACTGTCTCCTGCCATTCCTTTTCATTCTATCCTTGGAAACTGCAGAAGCACAATTTATTCTACACACCATATTAAACCCGATTAACAAGGGCTATAAGGAATCGATAGATAATTGATAATATCTTTCCAATGTCCTTTTGAGGACCTCATCTGGTTGAGCTAAAATCATATCAATCTCATGAAACTCTTTTAAGAGATAAAATGTATCTTCCACTAATATGCCTCTTTGATTTAACTGCGTTAACTGTTCGTCAGTAAAACTACGCACAAAATTTTCTTGGTCCTGTTTCGTGTAATATTCTCGATAATCGCCATAAGTCCACTGGCTGGGGTCCTCATTGGCAAGTTCCGGATAGCTTTTGGAAATGGAAATCATCATTTCCTCTGGCAGCTTCCAGGTACTCTCAATCACCTTATAATCATGATAGGAAAATTTAGAAATTTCTTCTTCCGTATATCCATGCCGCTTTAACTCCCCTTTAAAATCATAGTCAAATGCATTCAAAGACTTGGTTTCAATAACTTTTTATCATCAGATCGTATAGCTATCCCTAAATAATCTGTAAAAAAGCTTAAAGGCACATACACTGTCCCTTGATCATCAACAGCCGGACTTTCCAAAACGTACATAATGTATCCGTCTTTATATACATGAGGCGAGGCATAATGAATTTCTAAAGCAATATTATCCTGGCTTAAAACAATAGCATCTCCTTTATGTTCACAACGTAACCCCAATAAGTCGCTTGCCTCTTTAACCGACACCATTGAAATCCCGCCGATGTCAGTTATGCGTTCCGGTGGATTGGACCGGCATCCTGTTAATAATATCAATCCTATAACTAGAAGAATATACTTGTTAATCTATATATCTCACTCCCTCGGCCATCTTTATAGCTATGTCTTTTTCTACCTGTCCCCGAATCATGTACATGCGGTCATCCATGGCCCATATGACGGTAACCAGAGAGTTTTTCACCACCACTGTTCCCTCATGTCCGTTTATGGTAACTGTTTCAAAGGCGGAAGCGTTTTCCGTATCCAGTTGGGACCTGATGCCTTCGCTTGATTCCATATAAGTGAGCAGGGAACCTTGTGAATTTGTAAATTCGATTGTTTTGGAAATGTTCCCATCGGAAATAGAGCTGATTTTAAAACCTTCCGGTATATAGGTCGGCACATACGCTTGATTCCAGTCGATGATTATACCACCACTTTTCGAACTACCGCTGCTCTCCTTCAACTGGAAAGATGTATATTCATGCTCGATATCCATGAGAAAATTTAGTACCCTCATTCTAACTGCTTGCACAGTTACTGCCGTGGCACCAAAGACGATCAGAACAATCAGCATGATGACTATGGCTACTTTGTTTAAGACCTGCCTAGCGCGTCTCCTCCTAGCACAATCTTTTCTTTTTTTCAAATGGGCATCGAATTGTTTAGCAAATTCCTGAATGGTCTGCTGAGAAGGCTGAAATTCTGGATTGTTGTTCAGCTTTTCCTTTTCCTCCAGGAAGATCTGGCCTTCTTTTTCTGCAGCTTCATGCATCAGTAATTTGAACAGGCTGTCTTCATATTCTTCATATAACCTGCTACGAATTTGCTCCGAGCCATTATTGGGCACGGGTATCCATCTCCTTATCCATGAGCTCTTTTGCTTTTCTCCGGGCTCTGGTCAGATATTGCCGGACACTATTTGGAGCTATTCTTAAAATTCCCGCTATCTCCCTGTCATCCATTTCCAATACGTACTTGAAATACAACAGGTTTTTATACTTTTCTGGCAGCTTTAATATAGCGTTCACCAGCACTTCTATTTTTTCCTGATAGATGATTTTTTCTTCTATGCTTTCTTCCAAGCTAGGTATCTCTTCCTGTAAGTCTAACTCTTTCCCATAATATGCATATTTACTTTGCACATCTCTATGTTTTATAAAGTTGATGGCCACGCTTCTGGAAGTATAGACAACATAAGCGGCTAATTTGCAACTATCCAGCTTTCGGATTACAGAAATCTTCTCAATTAGTCTAATAAAAGTATCGTTGACCAAATCCTCCGCATGGCCCGCATCGCGGGTGATATTATACACAGTCTTCCAAACCAGGCCATAATAATCGTGGTATAAACTAAGCATAAATGCCTTATCATTATCATTGTTCATGGATTCTATTGCCATGATAACCATATAATGTCACATCCCCGGTTATGATTATACACCCATCCCAGCGATAACAAATGATCAAAAAGAAATTTTTAGCGATAAAGTGTTGCATAGGTTATTTTAGATTGTCATTTATGTTAGAAAATCTGGAAGATATGCACAAGTACCTTTGGGTTGGACGAGACGTGCTACCGCCCCGCCCAAACAGAGTTATTTGATTTAACTAAGCAGCTTATTTATGGAGTCAACCTCTAAGGTCTGATTCAGTAATTGATTTAAGGAAGGTGATGCCGTTGATTATTTAATAGTCTTTTAAAAAATGAAAAATTTTGAAGGAGTGATTCGGAATGATAAAAAAATTGGGTAAAAGCAAGATTGCAGTATGTATATTATGTCTTACTATGCTACTGGGGACAGCTTCATTAGCCATGGCAGAAGTTGCTCCTGCTGGTAACGCCGCTACAAGTAGTATATTAGCACCCCAAGCCATTCATTATTTTGTTACCGCAACAACTTATATTAGAAGTGGACCTGGTTCGAGCTATTCTAAAGTAACCACAGTCTATGCAGGCGATATAGTATGGTTCAACCCTGAATTACCAAACTATAATAATGGGTGGACTCCGGTTTATATGGGTTCATACGAAGGATATATCCAAGATAGTTACCTTCAGGAATTTTGATAAGATAACTTTCATGCTATCTCCATGTATTACTTACCGCAATTCATTCCCCATATATGAATTCCGTTAACATATTGGGGAATGAATTGCATCATGTTTAGTCAATAGATGCTAAGATATCCTACTATACAGAAAGGAAGCGAAGTCCTTTGAACAAAATAGTGGCAACCAATAGGCTTAAACTTCTACAGTTTGTCGCAGTATTAGCAGTTCTGGCACTCCTGATAACTGGATGCGACCATCCTTACAAGAATAACGAACCTTCCCTCAGTGCTGGTGCTTTCACTCCGGATAAGACGCCTATCGTAAGGTCGGAAAACAAAAATTTCTCATCCACAGATGAAAACAGAATAACAGATGCAAAGGAAGAGGTATCTCTCACCCCACACCCAGCTGCACCAAAAGAAGACTATAAGCTTGTACCGGATACATACACTGCTGCTAAGACGCCTTCTGCAAGTCCTGATAACATTAATTCCTTATCCACGAATGAAAGCAAGAATGACGTGCTTCCCTTGACTATTGATGCAGAGTCTTCAGACAAAATGACTTTTATAAGTCCAGATGATATAAAATACTTATCCACAGATGAAGCGCAAATGATGAAAACCATCGAAAAACTAACGCTTGCCATTAGACCTATTGGGTCAAAAGAAGAAAAAGCAGCCTGCGTTTATTTAAAGTCAGAACTGGAGACCTACGGCTATCAAACCGAAATCCAGGAATTTCCCTACATCATTCAAAGCCTCAAGCTCAAGAACACTCCTTTTCAAACGGGCAAATTTTTTGACTTCGACATTGTCCAGCCGGATGGAGTCAGTCAGAATTTAATCGCAGTAAAAAAACCGACTAATAAGGATGGTAAAGATATCATCATTGTAAGCGCCCACTATGATAGCACTTTTCATACCACCGGCGCTATAGACAACGCCTCCGGGGTGGCAGTGCTAATGGAAGTGGCACGGAACATAGCAAGCTTCCCTAGCAATATCGAGGTACGTTTTTTATTATGCGGAGGAGAAGAGAATTACCTGTATGGATCCCGCTACTATGTAAACAGCTTAAGCGAAAATGATCGTCAGCATATTATCGCTGTAATAAATCTGGATTGCATTGGGGAGGAGGGCGTCAACCCAGTCATTTTAGGAACCAGTAACGGCAAGGAAAATGCAGCTACCAAGTTATTCGCGGATTATGATATGCAGATTGAAAGGGGCCCCATGAGCGATTATTATTCTTTTGAAAAGGCAGGCATTCCCGCCCTGACCATTGCGCAATATCCGGTTATGGTCGGAACCGGGCAACCATTGCCGGACGATATTGCCCGCATAGACAAAGCAAAATTAAAAGCAGTAGCCGACATGGTTGCCAAGGTGCTGCTAGAAAAAATGTGCCACAAGATGTAAATTAGTGTGCTTTGGCTATTCCGTCTGTTAAGATGGAGGAGCCTGCTGGATTTAAAAGAGGCGGATATTCAAAACTGCTATCCGTCTCTTATATGGCTATAAACTTATTTTCACATAATCAGCATATACAAACACTTTAATAATCCTCGCAAACATGCTGCTATACGATTAATTGGCGAAATACTGTTTTAAGGTATCGGCAGAAGTACCGGCTTTGACCTATGCAGAAAAAATGATCACAATTAAACTGATTCTCCTGCCCAGGCAATTTGGGGGATGATATATTGATTGAAGGTTATGGAATATAATTTATTACTGGCAATCTAACATGTCCATCCCTCCATAGTTGCCATGCTTTGATATAAGGATATAAATTACATTATTTGGCTAGTTTTTTTGTTGACGATGATGTTATTATCCAGATGTGCGGATAATAAAAATCCTATCGCAATACCCGATGCCTCATTACCTGAAAGCACAATTAACGGTAATGTAGCACAAGCGCCAACTGAACCGTCAACAGATGCCAACAAAACTTTAAATAGTGATTTGGTAAGCCTGCTTAAGCAGGATAATCTCAAGGTATCAGAAGATCTCATTACACAATTTTATAAATATTATCGTATCAATAACTTTGAACTGTCCCTGCTGCCCGCTTTTAATACACCGGAACAAATGGATTGGGATCAGTTTACGCATTTTATCTACCGAGGATTTGTTCATAGCAATCCTGAGGATGTATTTACCAAAGAAAATTT
Organism: Bacillota bacterium; assembly: GCA_029550685.1. Taxonomy (GTDB): domain Bacteria; phylum Bacillota; class Syntrophomonadia; order Syntrophomonadales; family Syntrophomonadaceae; genus DTU018. Next base: position 418 of record JAKPGY010000209.1, on the reverse strand, counting down.
TGCCCAAACGGTCAACAGGTATTTTGGACCAATAGACTATACAGATCGAGACTCCTTATATCTTACCTATGAAAACGGTATTTATACCAGAAAGCCAGGCGATGAACCGGGAGGCGCATATTATCGTCTCACGAATATTTCAAAAGACGCAGATGGCATCTATACGGCGGTATTTGATGGTTTATTCTTCGGGGAATTGGAATACTCCGACCTCTATGAAGAAGCCTCCCCAAATATAAGGGCTATCAGAGACACAGCTGGCACAAAAGAAGCCATGTGCGAATGTCAACCAAAAAGAGGACCACTCTGCTAATAAAAAACTGAGCCACTAATGCTAGTTTAAAAGTGAGCCACTTTGCTCACTGTCTGGATTCTAATACAGCTTCACAGTTCAATTATCCTTGACTCTCACCACCTT
>JAKPGY010000207.1 GCA_029550685.1 Bacillota bacterium | reverse complement strand
CGCCTTTTGGCGCGACAAAGGGCTTAGGAGTTTAACCGAGCGCTATGACCAACTTCGTTCCGCAGCGTGAACCGCCGTATACCGAACGGTACGTACGGTGGTGTGAGAGGACGGGGGTTAGCCGCCCCCTCCTACTCGATTAATAGTCTAAACCGCGGATGAGGTATCAGCAGGCAAGTATTCATTATTGCGAACGGTGAAAACGAAAATTGCCGCTAATGCTCCAAAGGAGGCAATTCCTAAAACAGTATAGAGGATTGGGGTATTACCGGTGGTATAACGACTGAAAAGAAGATACATTGCTCCTATTCCTACTATCATACTAGCCAGGGAAAAGATTGGCCCCAGTACCGGAATTGTAGACAGAACCGACAGGCCGAGTATAGCAACCAACAAGTAGAGCCCAGTTTTACCGGCCCGATGACCTCACCCATTGTATATATTTGAGCAAAGGGAATCCAGGCCAGCCATGCATTGGGCAGGTCCCGGCGCTTGGCCATCGTATAAAGTCCCAGAGAAAACAGAATATAGAAGACTAATCCCAACAGGAGAAACAACAGTATAAATCCTCCCACAGCTAACAACGCCCCTACTCCTTGTACCTCAGTCATTGAATCGCTCCCTTCTTATGAACTTGCCATCATTTTTCTATTAATATGCTCCGGTTTCCTGCAAATACTGTCATTTTTACTCCCGGCACAAGCTGATTTTAGACTTGCGCCGGTTAACTGATTAATGCTATTCTGTTTGTGTAGTACGGTAGGAAGCTTCCAAAAAATAAGTAGTATGGCAGTATGGTGGGAAAATGTACCATGTGAAACCATGGGCGTTTACGCCATGGTTTTTTATTTTCTCGCCATCTCCAACTGGAAAGGAGTTGGTAGAAAATGATTATTGTAATGGAATCCCAGGCAGTTCCTGCTCAAATCCAGCAGGTATGCAGAAAACTGGAGGAAAAAGGTTTCCAGGTCCACTTGTCCCAGGGAGTGGAAAGGACTATTATCGGTGCTATAGGGCAGAGGACCCCGGCGACCATGGAACTGTTCGAGACTCTACCCGGAGTAGAAAGAGTTGTTCCCATCGCGCAACCCTTCAAAATGGCATCCCGCCAGTTTAAACCGGACGACACTGTTATCCAGGTAGGCCAGCATATGGTGGGCGGAGGGCAAATACAGATTATTGCCGGCCCCTGTGCTGTGGAAGGACGCAGCAAATATTTAGAAGTAGCTCAGGCAGTAAAAGAAGCAGGAGCAACCATGCTGCGGGGAGGAGCTTTTAAACCGCGCACTTCGCCGTATGCTTTCCAGGGATTGGAACATGAGGGATTAGAGATATTGGCTGAAGCCCGGCAGATTACCGGCCTGCCAGTGGTCACCGAGATAATGGACCCACGTTTAGTTAATGAAGTAGCAGCTTATGTGGACATCCTGCAGGTAGGGGCCCGCAATATGCAAAACTTCTTTTTGCTGCGTGAACTGGGCAAAGCCAACCGGCCAGTATTACTGAAACGCGGCCCCTCGGCAACTATCGAAGAATGGATAATGGCTGCTGAATATATAATTTCCAGCGGAAATGATCAGGTGATCATGTGTGAACGGGGAATTCGCTCCTTTGAAAACTACACCAGAAATACCCTGGATTTAAGTGCGGTGCCTTTGATTAAACAGCTGACCCATCTGCCCATTATTGTTGATCCCAGTCATGGCACTGGCAAGTGGAAGCTGGTAGAGCCTATGACATTGGCAGCCATTGGTGCTGGGGCCGATGGGGTAATGATAGAGGTTCACCAGAATCCCAGTGAGGCCTTGTCCGATGGCCCCCAGTCCCTAACCCCGGAAAACTTTGCTCGTGTGGTAAAGCGTGTCCGCCAGATGGTCACTGCATTGCGGACGGCTGGGGGGAAATGATTATGGGTATTAATGTTGCTATCATAGGCACAGGCTTGATAGGAGGTTCCTTAGGCCTGACCTTGCATGAATCTCCTGAAGTGCAGAGCATTATTGGTATTGATAATGATTATGAAGCCCTGCAAAAGGCCTTGCAGATTGGGGCTATCGACAAAATATCTTCCCTGGAGGGCGTAGAGAAGGCAGAGGTAGTGTTTCTTTGCACTCCTTTGGAAACCTTTCCCCAATTAATAGCTGGTATTGCGGAGCACATTCGCCCGGGCACTATCGTAACCGATGTAGGCAGTACCAAGCAAAAAGTAATGGAATGGATGGCAGGTTTGCCGGAGGGTGTCCACGTTATTGGTGGGCACCCGATGGCAGGATCAGAAATTCATGGTATTCAGGGAGCAGACCGGTATTTGTTTGAAAATGCGGTCTATGTTTTAACTCCTGGGCCAAAGACTGCTCCGGAAATAACCCGGCAGTTAATAGAACTTCTATCTGTTACCGGTGCCAAAATTAAGATTATGGAGGCCTTGGTGCATGATCAAATGGTGGCTGCAGTCAGTCATATCCCTCACCTGGCGGCGGTGAGTCTGGTGAATCTAACCGGAGGGCACCCTGATCTGCTCATGTTAGCAGCGGGGGGATTCCGTGATACCACCCGGGTAGCTTCCTCCAATCCCAGTCTATGGAAAGGTATACTGACCACCAACCGCTCAGCAGTGTTAGAAGGTCTGGACAAACTGATTGATAACCTGACCCAGCTGCGCTCAGCTCTGGAGAACAACCATCAGGATGAACTCCTGGCTGAACTAACCCGAGCGCAAATGATCCGCAGCCAAATACCCCATGGGCAGAAGGGACTGCTGCCGGCCATGTGTGATGTTATATGTGTGGTCCCTGATCAGCCCGGTGTAATAGGTAACTTGGGAAGGATTCTGGGCAATCATAATATAAATATTGTGGATATTGAAATCCTGCGGGTTCGTGAAGGGGATGGAGGCACCATCCGTTTGGGGGTTTCCAGCCTGGAAGATGGGCTGCGGGCAGTTAAAGTTTTGCAGGAGGAGTCAATTAAAGTATGGCTGAGATAGGGGGACGTCTATGCAGGCTGTTATCAATAAAGTGCCATATCTAAAGGGAGAAACGGAAGTAGCTCCGGACAAGTCCATTTCCCACCGGACGGTAATTTTATCGGCCCTGGCTAAGGGACGCAGCCGGGTTAAGAATTTTTTGGAAGCCGAAGATACCCTGTCGTCTTGCAGCTGCCTGCAGGCCTTGGGCTTGACGATACAAAAACAGGATATAGACCTGGTCATTGACAGCCCAGGCATTAATGGTTTGCAGGAGCCTGACAGAGTGCTGGATTGTGGAAACTCTGGTACCACTATGCGGATGCTAGCCGGACTTTTAGCCGGAAGGCCCTTTATGACCGTTTTAAGCGGTGATTCTTCCCTAAACCGGCGGCCTATGCAGAGGATAATTTCACCCCTGTCTATGATGGGAGCAAAATTTATGGCCCGTAGTAGTAATTATCCGCCTCTGGCGGTGCAGGGCGGCCAACTCCAAGGCATAGAGTATCATATGCCGGTGTCCAGCGCTCAGGTAAAGTCAGCCCTGCTGCTGGCTGGTCTGCAGGCTGAGGGTGTTACCACCGTTTATGAAGATCAATCTTCTCGTGATCACACAGAACGTATGCTGACCGCTATGGGTGCCCAGGTTGAGATGCAGCCTGGACAAGTCAGAGTTATTCCCGGTGCCATACTCTCCCCCCAGGACTGGGAAGTGCCCGGCGATATTTCCTCAGCTGCTTTTCTGCTGGTGGCTGCTACGATTGTGCCCAACTCCGAGGTTTTAATAAAAAGTGTGGGTGTTAACCCTACCCGCGACGGAATTCTAGAAGTGCTAAAACAGATGGGAGCCCGTATTACGGTTCAGAATGCCCGGACAGTTGCCGGAGAGCCTGTAGCTGATTTATTAGTGCAGTCGGCACCCCTGAAAGCAATGGAAATACAGGGAACAATAATTCCCCGTCTTATTGATGAGCTGCCGGTAATAGCAGTAGCTATGGCTGCTGCTGAGGGGGTATCTGTTGTCCGGGATGCTGCTGAACTTCGCGTGAAAGAAACTGATCGCATTGCTGCTGTCTGTTCTCAGTTAGACCGTATGGGAGTGGCGATTGAGGCAACCCCGGACGGATTTGTTGTGGATGGCAGCAAATCTCACCTGCAGGGAGCGGCTGTTGACAGTTTTGGCGATCATCGTATCGCCATGAGCCTGGCGGTAGCCGGACTTATAGCCGATCAAACTACATACATTAACAATGCCGAAGCAGTAAATATCTCCTACCCTGGGTTCTGGGATACCATTCTAAGCCTATCCCGATAGGATAATTGATGTGAAAATAGCCTTAGCCATGCAGCGATGTTTTCATTCATCTGGACCGTTCTTCAGGTGACAATTATGTCGAAATACCTGATATACTGGAAACCATACTTCAAATCTGGATCGGTTTGCCTTTCTATTACCTGGTTAGATATGATAAAATAAATGGGAATATTACTGGGTGGTTATTAATTATATGAAAATTGCTATTGACGGACCCGCAGGAGCAGGTAAGAGCACTATTGCCAGGACATTAGCCGCCAGATTGGCCTTCTTATATATCGATACTGGTGCCATGTACCGAGCCTTGGCGCTTAAAGCAGTTCAAGCAGCACTCAATCCCAACGATCAGCAGCAACTTTTGGATCTCGCCCTTGATACTCATATCTATTTTCAACCAGATTCCCAGCAGCAAAAGGTAATATGTGATGGCGTGGATGTTACTGAAGCCATTCGTTCGCCTCAGGTAAGTTCAGTAGTAGCTCAAGTGGCTGCCCACCCAGCTGTACGTGAACAAATGGTCCGTATGCAGCGTGATATGGCCAGGAGTAATTCAGTGGTCATGGACGGCCGTGATATAGGTGAGTGTGTTTTACCCGATGCTGATTTCAAGTTCTATGTGACAGCTTCTTTGGAGGAACGTACCCGCCGCCGTATAAAAGAACTGCAAGACAAAGGTTATCAAGTGAATGAAGAAGATATAAAAAAGGATATTGAAAACCGGGATTACCAGGACTCCCACCGGGAAGTAGGAGCATTAAAAATACTGCCCGATTCTATTGTAATCGATACAACTGACTTGACCGTGGAAGAGGCTGTGAACAGAATTATGAGCATTATACAGGGGGCAAGGAAATAATACATGTTTTATAAAAGTTTACGCATCTTGGCTCGAATTATTTTCGCCATTCTGGGTTTGAAATCCAGCGGACTACATAATCTACCTATGAAGGGCCCAGTTATCATAGCAGCCAACCATGTCAGTATGTGGGATCCGGTTGTTATAGGAGCGGTTACACCGCGGACCATTCATTTTATGGCCAAGGCAGAATTTTTTCAACGGACCTGGTTGGCCTGGTTTTTTTACAAATTAAACGCCTTTCCTGTAAATCGAAAAGCCGGAGATCGAAGCACACTGCGCTATTCCATGGCTTTATTGGAACAACAAAAGGTGCTGGGAATTTTCCCGGAAGGATTTCGCAATCGCAGCGGAGATTTGAAAGCCCAAACAGGCACAGCTATGATTGCAGTCAAAACTGGTGCTCCTATAGTCCCGGTCGCCTGTGTAGGGACAGACCGGTTTATCCCCTTCGGTTGGTTGCATCCTTTCGAAGTTCGAATGGGTGAGCCGATTAGTATGACAAAATACACTGGACAAAAAGTGACCTCTGCTTTATTAGATGAAGTTAGCAAGGAAGTAATGGATGAAATCCAAACACTTTTGCGTAAATAAAGCAGGAATTATTTATACTAATACGAAATAAGTAAGTCGTATGGGTCCTGTGGGAGGGGTGCCATGCAGGTTGAAGTTGCTCCCCACGCCGGGTTTTGTGCTGGAGTCAGGCGGGCGATTAAAATAGCCCACGAATGTGCTGAACGGGACGGTACCTATTATACACTAGGTCCGATTGTTCATAATGATGCAGTAGTAAAATCCCTGGAGGATATGGGCATTAGTCCTATTAACTGCCTCGCAGATATAGGGGAATCAGCTGCCGGTATAATTATCCGTTCCCATGGCGCACCTGCTCAGATCTGGGAGGAGGCCCGCAGCCGGGGAATAGAAATAATTGATGCTACTTGTCCGTTGGTCAAGCGTATACACGATTTAGTTACATCTCTGCAAAAAGAAGGGTATGATATTATTGTATATGGTGATATCCACCACCCTGAAGTGCAAGGTATTATAGGATGGGCTGACAAAGCACAAGTGGTAGCAAATACGGAAGATGCCAGCCAGGTATTACCAGTTAGCAAACTGGCGGTTGTGTCCCAGACTACCAAAAACGAAAGGGATTTTTTTCAGGTAGTTCAGCAATTATTAACTAAAGCCAATGAGGTTAGAATTTTCAATACTATTTGTACGGCCACCCAATTGCGCCAGAAATCAGGACAAAGCCTGGCTACCCGGGTTGACATGATTCTGGTAGTAGGTGACCGTCAGAGTTCAAATACGACCACTCTATTTAAGGAGTGTTCAAATACCGGAGTCCCAACCCATTTAATTCAATCAGCGGAAGATATTCAACCTGATTGGCTTAACGGGGTTAACCGGGTAGGTATCACTGCCGGGGCTTCAACTCCGGATTGGAAGATCAAGGAGGTAGTGGATAGGATGACAATGTTTGACGAACAGGGAAACCAGGGACTGAACCAGGAGAACCAAAGCCAGCAGGAAGCTGCCCCAGAGGTACAGCTTGGAGAGCAAGGGCCAACCTTAGAGGAATCTGCTCAGGACGAGTCTTTTGCCAATATGGAGGCGAAGATGGCCGATTATGCTTCTCCCTCACGGGGGGATGTGATAAATGGCACTGTAATTGAAGTACGCGACGATGAAGTAATGGTGGATGTAGGCGGTAAATCAGAAGGAATTATCCCTCGCCGCGAACTGTCAGTAAAAGAAGTGGAGTCAGCTAAGGAACTGGTTAAGGTTGGCGAAGAAATTGAAGTAATGGTGCTGAAATGGGACGATGACGGAACTATTCTGCTCTCCAAGAAAAAAGTAGATGCCAAGCGGGTTTTGGATCAGCTGGAAGATGCTTTTAAAAATGACCAAGTGGTGGAAGGTACTGTTACCGAAAGTGTCAAGGGCGGTTTACTGGTGGACGTAGGAGTTGTAGCTTTTCTGCCGGCTTCCCATGTTGAGGATGGATACGTTCGCAACTTAGATGAATATATAGGAAAGACTTTCTCCTTCAAGATTATAGAATTTAACCGTAATAAACGCCGGGGATCACAGATTGTGGTTTCGCGCAAAGAACTTGTGGCTGAGGAAAAGGCCCGTCTAAAAGAAGAGTTTTGGAGCAACATTGCAGAAGGGCAGGTTCGCAAAGGCCGGGTTAAACGCATTGTTGATTACGGTGCTTTCATAGACCTGGGAGGATATGAAGGACTATTGCACGTATCGGAAATGGATCACCACCGGGTTGAACATCCTTCCAATGTGCTCAATGAGGGCGATGAACTAGATGTTTTCATACTGGGCCTGGATAGGGAAAAGGAACGGGTATCATTAAGCCGCAAACAACTTTTGAAGAGCCCCTGGGAGATTGTACTGGAAAAATACCAGGAAGGCGATATTATTGATGGTACTGTAGTCCGCATAGCTCCCTTCGGAGCATTCGTAGAGGTGGAACCCGGAGTGGATGGTCTGGTGCATATTTCCCATTTAGCTGACCATCGGGTTGAGAAGCCCGAAGATGTGGTAACAGTAGGACAACAGGTACGCGTAAAGATTCTTAGCATTGACCCCAACGAAAAGCGTATCGGGCTATCTATCAAAGAAGCTCAAAAAGAGGAAGAGCGTAGTGAAATCCAGGAATATTTGGATAACCAGGAATAAAGTATTTCGAGGTGACCTTTATGCCCATTTTTGATTTTGCCTGTCAAGATTGTGGTAAAAAGTTTGACCTCATGATATCCAACCGGGACAAGGACAAGGTAACCTGTCCTGAATGTGGTTCCTCAAAGGTGAGGCAGTTGCTGTCCCTCTTTAATACCACCAGCAGTGGGGGAAGCAAAACGGTACAGCCTTCCTGTAGTGCTGGTTGCCCCACTGCAGCCAGCGGAGGCTGAGGAGTACGATTCTAAAGCTGCCGTTGGCAGCTTTTTTTATACCATAACTTAGCTCTTTTATCATTTTTGGGAACAGGGAAGGGTAAGATATGCAGGTTACTGGAATTATACTTGCCGGGGGCCAAAGTTCGCGGATGACCTTTAATAAGGCTTTCGCTGAAATAGGCGGCCAAAGTTCCTTGCAGATCATTCTGGATAAATTTCGCTTGCTATTTGCCGAAACCATAATAATTACCAATGACCCTGAACTATATGCAGGGTTTAACCAACGTATCGAAACCGATCTTTTTCCTCGCCAGGGGCCAGTTGCTGGCATTCATTCCGGATTATATCATGCCAGCTATGATACGGTTTTTGTTTTGGGCTGCGATATGCCCTTTATAGACACTCGCTTGATTGTTTTTATGGTAGAACAGATAGGAAAATACCAGGCCGTCGTTCCAGAGTTAGAGGGACGTTTACAGCCCCTGGCGGCAGTATATAGCCGCAGCTGCCTGCCGGTTTTTGAACATCACCTGCAGCAGGATAAGTTAAAACTGATCCGGATTATTGAGGAGGAACTGGATACCCGGGTTGTCAAAGAAGAAGAATTGGCCCGGTTTGGCCAGGTAAAAGAAATATTTTTTAATGTGAATGATGCTGCTGCTTTGCAGAAAGCACAGGAAATTGCCGGGAGGTTATTATAATTCGCAGTAGAAGGAAAGCTGATCATATTAGAATAGCTGCCCGACTTGCAGATGGGCCCAGTACCAATGGCTTTGAAGATATTTATCTGGTAAACGACTCCGTTCCAGAACTAAGCTTGGCAGATATTGACCTTTCTTCCGATTTTCTATCCAAGAAGCTTGCCCATCCCCTGATAATCAACGCCATAACTGGAGGAACCGATGAAGCCAGGCGAATAAATCGCTCCTTGGCTATGTTAACGCGGAAGTATGGACTGGCTATGGCAGTAGGTTCGCAGACTTTAGCTATCCATGATCCTGCCCTGCGGCATACCTTTTCCATAGTGCGAGAGGAAAATCCCCACGGGGTTATCCTGGCCAATGTTAGTGCCTTGTCACCGGTAGATGAAGCGTTGCAGGCGGTAGACATGGTTCAGGCTGATGGCCTGCAGCTGCATTTCAATGTTGCTCAGGAACTGGCTATGCCAGAAGGGGATCGTGACTTTACCGGAGTTATAGATAATGTAGCCCGCCTGGTAGAACAAAGTCCTGTACCGGTAATAGCTAAAGAAGTCGGATTTGGTTTTAGCCGGGAAGCTGCTGAGAAGTTGTGTGAAGCGGGAGTGCGGAACTTTGATATAGGCGGGAAAGGCGGTACCAATTTCGTGGCCATTGAGGACCAGCGTCAAGGGCTGTTCGCCCACGAATTTGATGATTGGGGGATTCCAACTGCGGTAAGCCTGGCCGAACTGCTTACTTTGGAATATCCTGTTCATTTGACTGCTACCGGGGGAATACGTACCGCTCTGGATGGAGTGAAAGCTTTGGCTATGGGTGCTCAGCTCATCGGGATGGCCGGTTCGCTGTTAAAAATACTTGTCAATGACGGAGAAACCGCCTTAGAAAAGTACCTAAACGGCTATTTGTATCGCTTAAAAGCCGGGATGTTACTGACGGGTGCAGTTAGTCTTGAAAAACTGCAGCAAAAACCCGTAATTATATTAGGAGAAACGGCTAGCTGGCTCACTGCCCGCGGCATTGACATCAATCGCTGGGCCAGAAGGTGATAAAAGGGATCGCCACTGGCGGGGAACATTCGAAGCTGTCTTTTTGGACAGCTTTTTTTTATTACATATTTGAACTTCAAAGGGGAAATATAAGCCTAAAATCGGCGAAAGGATGAATGCTATGGCTAATTTCCCCTTAGGATTGATAGCCCTGGTTGTTATTTCAATTCTTATATACTTCGGAATAGCTCATCGTGCCCTGGATCGGCTGCGTCTTACCGATCGTGCTGCTTTATTTTGGATAGCCGCCATTATCGTAGGTAGTTTTATCGATGTTCCCCTTGGTTCCCGCATAACCATTAATCTGGGCGGAATCATTGCCGTCGGGTTAGCCATTTACATTTGGGTAGGAGCAGGTACTGCACTGGAAAAAATAAGAGCTATAATCGCTGCTGCAGTTACAGCTCTAGCTCTGTTTTTGGCAGGGAGGTTTTTGGGAGCGGAACCAGAGGAAATTTTCGTTGATCCTATCTACATTTATCCTCTGGTGGCTGGTATAGTTGGCTATCTGGCAGGACGTTCCCGGAGAGGTGCCTTTTTCGCAGCTGTTATGGGTGTTTTAGCTTTGGATATCGGACAATTAATCTATTTAACTTCTACCGGAGTAAGGGGAAGCGTGGCTGTTGGTGGTGCAGGAGCCTTTGATTCATTGATTCTGGCTGGTATATTAGCCCTGCTGTTGGCCGAATTAGTGGGTGAGACTCTGGAACGTGTCCAGGGAGGACCCGCAACTGAAGGGCGTCCCGAGGAGCTAATACAGAACTTACGCGAACCTGAACCAGAGCCGGCTCGAAAACCTGCAGCTAATGAAGAAAGGGAGCGTGATGAGAATGATGAAGATGAATAAGAAGTTAGTTATTCTAATAATCTCCCTGTTATGCCTGTTAGCTGTCCCTCCCGTAGCACTGGGAGAGCAGGAAGAAGCTCCCCGGGGAAAATATTACACTCTTGTGGATGATAACAACAATATAATTCTTCAAACTGCTATTAAGGTCCATCCTGGGGATGAGTATATCAGCAGTGATAATTCCCGCTATAAGGTGGTGGAAGTGGTTGGAGAAACTGCTCGCTGTGTCTATCGAGGCAAAGAACGTATGCCATCCTTAAGCTATAGCACCGAAAAAGAAGCCTGGCTGTTCCAGGATCAGAGTATACCGGTGGAAACTGGTCAGAAACCTACTATAGCTATTTATCATACTCATAGCGACGAATCTTATATAAAAGGTGATGGTACCGAGAGTAAAGAGGGTAATGGCGGCATCTATGATGTGGGCAGAATGTTGGCTGACCGTCTGCGGGAGTTGGGATTTAATGTGATCTACAGTGATGCAAATCATAATCCCCACGATATAAATGCTTACAATCGATCCCGCCGCACGGCTATGCAATTAATTCGAAAAAGTACACCTGATGTAGTAGTTGACGTGCACCGGGATGCAGTACCGGCTAGTCAATATCAAACGGAAGTCAAAGGACAGGAAGCTACCAAAGTAAAATTGGTGATTGGGCGCACCAACCCTAATATGAAAGCAAATCTGGATTTCGCCAAGCAGATTAAGGCTGCCATGGATCAGAAGGCTCCTGGTTTATCCAACGGGATTTTTATGGGAAAAGGTGATTATAACCAAGATCTAAGCCCCCGGTCAATTCTGATCGAAGTAGGTTCTCACACTAACAGCAAGGATGAGGCGGAAAAAGGTGCCGAGTTATTTGCCAGTACCTTGCCAGTTGTTTTGGGGGTGGCCGGTCAGGGAGAAGCAGCTGCTAAACCAATCAGCGGGGGAGGCTCTGGGGGAGCCGGTACAGCCATATTGATTATATTGGTAGTGGTAGGCGCTGCTGCCGCTGGTTATTATTTCCTGAACAAAGGAGCCCAACCCAGGTAATGGATAAGTATTTGATTGTCATCATATGTGGGATAGTAGCTGGTTTTCTAGCACGCTGGATCATGCTTAGAAGTGATTACCGGCACTATCCCACTCATCCCCATGGGCAACTGGTGCATCTGGCGATAGGATTTATCGCTGCCAGTTTAGGAGCAGTAGCTGTTCCGGCCATTATGAAACCGGATTTTGTGGCCGTAACTTTCCTGGTATTAGCTGCTCAGCAATTTCGAGATGTCCGCAACATGGAGAGGGAAAACTTATCCAAATTAGAAGAGACCAAGTTAATTCGCCGCGGTACCGATTATATAGAAGGTATTGCCCGGGTTTTTGAAGCCCGTAATTATTTAGTTATATTAACAGCTTTAATAACTAGTCTGGTTGTACACCGGTGGGGATGGCCTTATGCTTTTGTCACCGGTCCTCTATGCATCTTTCTATCTACGCGACTGATGAGCGGAAAACAGCTGGGGGATGTTGTGGATGTGGTTCCTGGGAGGGTCCACTTTCAAGGTTCGCTGTTAATGGTAGAAGACGTAGTGATTATGAATGTGGCTTTGCCTCAGATAAAAGAGAAGATTCTTAAAGAAGGTATGGGAGTTATCATAAAACCAAAAAATGACGATGCCCGGCTGACTCTGGATGCCCCGGGGCAGCGCCAGGCCATAATACATGATGTGGTATCAATTTTGGGATCCAAGGTGGATACTGCTGAACCGGATTTGATGCCCCTGGCGCGCAAACAGTTGGACAAAGGCTATCTGGGGCTATTTATTGTAGCCAATGAACCGGATCTGGATTATTTAATGGAAATTATCCGCAAGGTTCCTGTTTTGGAATCGGCACGGGGTACTGCCTTAAAAAGCTTTTACGGGCGCAAAGCAGCTGATTAAGGAAAGGATAGATAAACTTGGATACAGGTTTAAAAGAAGTGATATTAGCTGTGGTAACCTGGAATCCTGCCAAAGTAAGCGGCGGCTGGTGCCCGGTATTTATTGCCCAGGATCAGAAGGAGATGGAGAAGATATCTTTACTGCTAGCCCGTATTTTGGGTGGAATGGTACACGATCTGGAAAATGATGTCTTTATAATTGTAAAGCATTAAATTAAAACTTGTCATTGCAGTGAAAACAGCTTCCTAATGTGTCATTGCTGTGAAAATGACTTTCACTGTTATCGTATAAAAAAAGAATTCCTTAATTGTCATCGC
>JAKPGY010000206.1 GCA_029550685.1 Bacillota bacterium | reverse complement strand
CGCCTTTTGGCGCGACAAAGGGCTTAGGAGTTTAACCGAGCGCTATGACCAACTTCGTTCCGCAGCGTGAACCGCCGTATACCGAACGGTACGTACGGTGGTGTGAGAGGACGGGGGTTAGCCGCCCCCTCCTACTCGATTGAATACTTGTTAGCGAGTTAATTGGTAAAAGTGTTTCACTGTAACTCACTATTTTACAATTCATATTATATCTCACCTACCTAAAATTACCTTTAATTTGTTGCGGAGGTGACAAGGTGAACCCACTTGGAAATACACGATTAAGCAGGATATGTGTTGCTCTGGAAATACTGGTATTGACAGCAGTGCTGGTATTAGCTTTAAACCAGTCAACCTGTTCTTGTACAATCGCGGTGGTATCAGCCCATGCTAATGCTGATGGACGGCCAATCCTATGGAAAAACTCGGATATTTCAAATTACTGGCATCAGCAGGTCAAATACTTTGCCGGGAACAACAGTAATGTGGGAGGTTACTATATACTGTATAATGACAGTAATTCCTTATTGGCCCAAAAACCATCCATCAATCCTCAGGCAGGTGCTAATCAAGCCGGTTTCGCCCTGGCGGTAGCACCAGTTACCGACAGCAACCTGCTCAATGAGTCTGTGAACTACAACACCCGCTTGCTGCATGAAGCCATAGCCAACTGTACCAGTATCATTGACTTTGAACAATTTCTTGAAACATGGTCTGAACAGCATTACCAGTATGCAATCAGCGCCAATTATGCTGCCATTGATGCCCAAGGGGGGGCAGCCTTATTTGAGGTGCATAAGAGCAGCAAATACAGTTCCGGCAGTGTCCTTCAATATAAGAAATTTGATGCCAATACCGGGCAGGTCACAGACCATAGAGGCCAGGAAATATCTCCTCCTCAAGAAGTTTTTCGAGGATTTCATGTACGCAGCAATGCTAATTCATTTTTTCCCAACAATCCTGAAGATGAAAGGAACCTGCGAGCCCAAGAATTGCTGGCCAGTCTTGCCTGTCCAGCCGGGGGAACCAATAAGCTTACTTCCCGGAACGTAATGCATCTGATCAGCAAAGATGTTAATGGGAAACAACCTGCAAATGGCAGCGATTTTAATTATAATACCACCTATTGTATCAGCCGGAGCCAAACCAGATCAGGAATTGTAGTGGAAGGAGTTCCAGCAGGAGGAGACCAGCGCTTAACCGTTTTCTGGGCTGCCCTGGGTGAACCATCTATATCTGTATATGTACCCACTATAGTTGGCGCTGAAGATGTATCGCTCTATTTGTATCAGGACAGTTTAGACTCAGAATCTGACCAATCAGACCTCTCTATTTTAAACACTCTGGAAGACGAACGGGAAACATATAATAAGCTGCTCTATAGTTCCAATCGAGGCAATACGTTTCTTGGTCCCCATGATTACACTATAAATAAAAACGAGTTGGCTCAGGTTCAGGAATGGACTTTCGCCATTGAAGATAATGTTGTTGACCGGACTGAGGATTACCTTGCATTGCTTCGCCAGAATCCTGAACATATTAACAAGGATGATCTGCGAAACTTTCAAAACTACTGTGCCTGGTATATCTATAAAAACTATGCCGCCGGTTCCGCAGAAGCAACCTTATGGGAATATGAATGGTGAAAGATAACGTGTTTGAGCCCCATAGGGGAATGGCAGCAAACAGAATCTTAAAAAGTGCTGCGGCAATAAACATAATTTTACATTGTTATAGATTAGATGTACTATTGGTTAAAACACTTCTTAATCATATACCAGGGAAGGAGGGAGCCTTTGCAGGGCCTTGTAATCGTTGTCATTGTGCTGGCCGTTATATTAGTGCTGTTGCTCCTGACCCTGTATCTCTGGTTGGAAGGATCGTTAAAGCCAAAGCCATCAACCCGGGTTTTCTGGAATCTCAGCCCCATGCCGCTGGCCAAACGTCTAGAAGGATACTTTTATGCAGCCCGTCCTGATGTATATTTGAAACCGGCCACTTGGAACTGGTTTCTCAAAAGCTGGAACAAAAATGAAACTGGTGACAAATATCACGGCAAGGTAATCACTGTAGCGGAGGCCGGCAAAATCGTGTCGCTGAATACTCCCGTTGAAATCACCGATCTGGAACATATTGTTCCTTACCCGGTGGCACGCAGTATTATCCTGCAGCAGCCCCTGCCCAGTATCGCGGTCATGGATTGTCCCTGCCGGGCTCAAAAACAAGATGCCTGTGAACCCAGGGATGTATGTATGGTGGTGGGTGAACCCTTTGTGTCATTTGTGCTGGAACACCATCCCCACCAGGCGCGCAAGTTAACGGTGGATGAGGCCCTGTCTATCCTACGGGCTGAGGAGGAACGCGGCCATATTCACACTGCCTGGTTCAAGGATGCCATGCATGGCCGCTTTTACACCATTTGCAACTGCTGTACCTGCTGCTGTTTAGGTATGGCTTCTTACAACCGGGGAGTGAAGCGTATAGCTCATTCCGGCTTCCGACCTGTAGTAGACCAGGATGACTGTTCCGGATGTGGTGTATGTGCACAGATTTGCCCGTTTGAAGCAGTTGAAACAGGAGAAGAGTATGCCGTAATCGATTTAGAACAGTGCATGGGCTGTGGTTTGTGTTCTTCTCATTGTGTTTGTGAAGCTATTTCACTTGAACTGGCACCGGAAAAGGGTGTACCGTTAGATATGAATACATTGGTTGCAATGCAAAGCTGATAACCCCAACATAATGCAAGAAATATATCTGGAGGCAATCCTATGGATTCTAGATCCCAAAATACCAGTGTGATTACATTCGAATGGGTTAATGGGGAGGACCAGTTAATAGATGTCCGTCAACTGTTTATAGAATACGCCCAGTCACTGGAAATTGATTTGTGTTTCCAAAACTTTGAGGATGAACTGCGAACCCTGCCGGGAAAATATGCACCACCAGAAGGGGCTTTACTGATAGCCAGATTGGATGGACAGGCTGTGGGATGTATTGCTTTGCGCAAACATGCCGGGAATATCTGCGAAATGAAAAGACTGTATGTAAAGAATAGCTGTAGAGGGCTGGGCTTAGGACGTAAACTGGCAGTAATGATAATTGAAGAAGCCAAAAGATTAGGTTATTCACACATCAGGCTTGATACTTTGTCCACCATGAAAGAAGCTCTGCAGTTATACGAATCATTGGGCTTTTATGATATTGATGCCTATATTTACAATCCCATCCCCGGGGCCAGATATCTGGAATTGAATCTTCTTTAGTCTCAGAATTAATAGATTAAAGCTGAAAAAAAACTTGTTATTTTGTTCTATTAACCCTATAATACCTATTATATTAGTAGAAATAATAGACTTTAAATCAAGCTTGTTAAAAGGCTATTACTAGGCTTCTAATTATAATTCGGCAAAATATTTACGAAGAGGTGATATGTATGCCTGTCATTATTCCTGATGATTTACCGGCCAGTAGTATCCTCCAAGAAGAGAACGTATTTATCATGCATGAACAGAGGGCTACTCACCAGGACATCAGACCCTTAAAAATTGCCATTCTCAATTTGATGCCCCAGAAAATAGTGACTGAAACCCAGCTTTTGCGTCTTCTGGCCAACAGTCCTCTGCAGGCTGAAATTACCCTGCTGCACACTGAAAGCCATACATCAAAAAACACTCCAGAGGAACACTTGGAGAACTTTTATACGACTTTTGCCCAAATTAAAGATAACAAGTTTGACGGCATGATTATTACCGGAGCCCCGGTAGAGCATCTGGATTTTGAGGAGTGGACCTATTGGGAAGAACTGAAAGAAATCATGGAATGGACTAAAAGCCATGTATATTCAACCCTGCATATTTGTGTCGGTGCCCAGGCGGGTCTTTATTATCATTATGGAATTCCCAAGTATCCGCTTCCGCAAAAAATGTTCGGGGTCTTCCGGCACCGGGTATTAAAAAAGAATGTGCCGCTGTTACGTGGCTTTGATGATGAGTTTTACGCTCCTCATTCTCGCCATGCCGAGAACAGGCGGGAAGATATTGAAAAAGTAGAGGAGTTGGATATATTAGCCGATTCTCCTGAAGCAGGACTTTATCTGGTAGCTACTCAGGACTTGCGGCAGGTTTATGTATTCGGTCACTGTGAATATGAAGCTTTGAGTCTAAAGGCCGAATATGATCGTGATATAGCTAAGGGTTTTCCTATTCACGTTCCTGTAAACTATTTTCCTGATGATGATCCTACCCAAGTACCGATGGTTAAATGGCGCAGTCACGGCAGTTTGTTGTTCAGCAACTGGCTGAACTATCATGTCTACCAGGAGACACCCTATGATCTTAATGCTTTACCAGCCCGCGTTAACCGGTAATTAAATCTCGCAGGCTGTTATTGGAGCTTGTGATAATAACCCATCAGATAAAGGAGGAGAGGAATGACATGACTCAAAAGAACTACAAATTTGACACCCTGCAGGTCCATGCAGGTCAAAGGCCGGACCCGGTAACCGGTTCCCGAGCGGTACCTATTTACCAAACTACTTCCTATGTTTTCCAGGACACCGAACATGCTGCCCGTCTCTTTGCATTGGAGGAATCGGGAAACATATATACCAGGATAATGAATCCTACCACTGACGTATTTGAACAGAGAATGGCCGCCTTGGAGGGGGGAGTAGGTGCCCTGGCCCTTTCGTCAGGATCAGCAGCAATTACCTATGCCATAATGAACATCGCCGGCTGCGGTAATGAGATTGTCTCTGCCAGCACTCTCTACGGAGGCACCTATAACCTGTTCCGTTATACTTTGCCCCGTTATGGTATTAATACGGTTTTTGTAGATCCTGATGATCCGGAAAACTTTAGAAAGTCCATAAATGACAAGACTAAGGCAATATACATTGAAAGCATCGGTAACCCAGGGATTAATTTAATTGATATAGAAGCGGTAGCTGAGATAGCTCATCAAAATGGACTGCCTCTAATCGTGGATAATACTTTTGCCACTCCCTATCTGCTGCGTCCCATCGAATACGGGGCAGATATAGTGGTTCATTCCGCCACCAAATTCATCGGCGGCCATGGAACATCAATTGGTGGGGTCATAGTCGATGCAGGCAAGTTCGACTGGGCAGCCAGCGGCCGCTTCCCGGGCCTTACCGAACCCGATCCCAGCTATCACGGAATCTGCTACGCCAGTGACATAGGAGCCCCGGCCTACATAATTAAGACCCGGGTCCAGCTGCTGCGGGATACTGGTGCCTGCCTCAGTCCCTTCAATGCATTTCTGTTCCTGCAGGGATTGGAGACTCTTTCACTCAGAGTGGAAAGGCATGTAAACAATGCACAGAAGATTGCCGATTGGCTAAGCCAAGATTCCCGGGTTTCCTGGGTTAATTATCCTAGTTTGCCTGGAAATAAGTATTACAATCTGGCGCAGAAATATTTCCCCAAGGGAGCCGGTTCAATTTTCACCTTTGGTATTAAGGGCGGGCTGGAGGCTGGCAAGCGCTTTATAAACAGCCTGGAACTATTCTCCTTGCTGGCTAATATTGCTGATGCCAAGTCGCTGGTGATTCATCCAGCTTCTACTACCCACTCGCAACTGAGCCCGGAGGATCAACTGGCAGCAGGAGTGACTCCTGATCAGATTCGCTTGTCTATTGGCATTGAAGATGTGGAAGATTTGATTGATGATCTTGACCAAGCTTTGAACAAGGCAGTAAATCAATAACTAAAGGGAATCCCCAAAAGGCGATAAGCAAGACAATTGTCTTGCTTATCACCTGTTGGGAGGTAAAGCATTAAAGTTCATCTCTGATGCAGGGCTTTGTTAACCAGATAGCTGGCCTGTTCATAATCCTTCCTTCTTACGGAGACCGTATATTGCTTGGTATACTTCATATTCAATCCGATGCTGCCATATCTGCCCCGGTAGGTACCTCTTCCTGCCCATTGCCCGGAATGATCCAAAACTCTATAGGAATACTTAATGCCTGCATTGGCTAAAGCCTGCCTGACTTTCGCCAGCTCTTCCAGGGAATAACCCACATAAACATCCTCTCTGAAAAAACACATCCCGTATCCCCCCAGACTGAATCCTATAAATTTATACTCGTCTTATAATGATTTCTTACAGTAGGAAGGAGAGTGGGTAATATATTAAGACTCCAGCACCCGTTCCAGTAAGCTGCTGGAATACCAATAGAGAGGCTGTGAGCCTCTCTATTGACAGAGGCCAACAGGCAAGATGTGTCTTCTCCGGAATAATGTTTAGCTAAAACAGCTCAATTTATCCTGTTCTATACCAGGAACAATTGCCATTTTTATTCCGGCATTGCGCATCTTGACGTACCTCCTGATTAAGCAGGTGAAAAGCCCGCTATTTTTGTACTTTCTTGCACGGCCCTGGATCGGTTTTACGATCTTGAGTTTTGTAATACCAAACTTGGTAACGTCAAGATGAAATCAATATGAGCGATGAAGAAAAAATGGATTAAAGGCATACAATAACGCTGTATAGTTCGCAGAGGGACGAAATCACACTATCTAGTCACATGCAGGCGAGTCTGTGGTCAAATAAGTAAAAAGATAGATTGTTTCAAAGGAGGACGACTGATATACAGCAGCGATTTGCTCCGCTTTTCGTCATTCTTGCCGGCTCTTGTTGGGGAACTGCGGGGATTTTTGTCCGTTGGTTCAATGAATGGGGATTATTTGCCATGCAGATTGCTACTGTTCGCACCATAATTTCTGTGATTATTTTCGCTCTTTTGATATTTATAAAAGACAGAAGTTTATTTAGAATCAAGCTAAAGGATATCTGGTGTTTTTTCGGTACAGGTTGCTTGGGCACCACCCTTTACAACCTTTGTTATTACAAAACCATCGCCGTATCCTCACTTTCTATCGCAGCGATCCTATTGTATACGGCTCCCATCTTCGTAGCGATATTTTCGGTGCCTCTGTTCGGTGAGAAGCTGACAGGTAGGAAGCTGGTTGCACTTGCATTGGCCTTCGCTGGTTGTATCATGGTAAGCGGTGTGTTAACCGGCGGCGGCGGGGGACTGACAGGCCAGGCCTTTGTCATCGGTATCCTTTCCGGTATGAGCTATGCCATTTTTACGGTGTTTTCCAAATTTGCGGTAGCATACGGCTACAACGGCTCGACGATATCATTTTACACATTTGCTTTTGCGCTAATCCCTTGTGTACTCTTGGCTGATTTTGGGCAGATTACCGGAGCAGTGAAAACGGGTGGGATCATGGCGATTCTGCCTATGATCACCTTTGGCCTGGTTACCACATTGATTCCGAATTTGTCGTATCTGGTTGGTCTGAAATATGTAGAGACCAGCAAAGCTTCGATCATGTCCTCTATCGAGCCAGTGATGGCCACATTATTTGGGCTGCTACTATTCAGGGAAGTACCGACGATTGGAGGATTTACGGGAATGTGCCTTGTGGTGTCAGCCATCATTTTGCTCAATCTTAAGTCAAAACCGGACGCAACAAAGGAGTCAGCAGCGTAAGTTAGCAGGCAAAGCGATATAACCCATCCAAACGGTTCCAAAGCTGATATTGCATGCAATAGTTAATCGGCAGGTTTCCAGTCGATGATTTTATAATTACCTTCCTGATCTATGATTATATAAAAGGTGAGTTTTTGAACCGGGACAAAACTGTTTTCACTGGGTTTTCCGACTTCCGCGTCCATCCGGTAAACGTTGAGGTAGTCATTATATATATCGATCCAGCTCAAGTGACCTACTATATCGATGTTCTGCTCATTAAGTTGTTCACTGGGATCAGGCAGAGGGAATTTAGTGCGCAGCTCTGTTAATACATAATCTCGCGCCTGCTGGGGCTCACCGGCATAAATCTTGTTCATAAATTTTACCACCGGCTCAGCCGGACTTTTATACTGGTTGCTCCGTGAGGCCCCATATATCAATCTTTCTTTTTGCCACTGGGGAGTTATTACCAGCCTGGTGGTCCGGTCATTTTCTTTGTCAACAATGTTTATCATCAGATGTTGATCGAGTTGTTGTGGCTCTATTTTGCCCCTAGTAACAATCATCGCTGCATTGCGCAAAGTTTCTTCCCATTGACTGCCATTGCCGCCCCCATTCAAAGCTGGGTAAATGTAAAGTGAAAATTTGTCTAGGACTGATCCCGACGTTTCAATGTCTTCCGGGGAAATATAGGTTCCACATATCCTGTAGGTCCAGTAGTCATCTGCCAGCGGGGGCCAGCTGTAAAACATCAGTACCTTATAAACCGGGTTTTGCCAGGACAAAGGAAGCCCCCGCTCATGCAATTTATACAATATTTTAATGCGCCAGGGCATTTCTTCATTTTCCAACCAGGTATTCCGTTGCTCTTCATCAAGATTACTGACCTGGATCTCATGGATAAGGAGTTGACCATCACCCATAGGAATATTGGCGCCTATATTAAGACAACGATAAACCACCGGATGCTGGAAATAAAAATAGACAGTGATTACCAACCAGATTAATATGATTTTTACAAGGATACGAACCCACTTTGATTGGAGCATCGCCAATTCTCCTCATTTTGATATCTACAGTATATATCATTATATGGTTAAATGGGAAGACATTACCAATATAATCTATAATCGATAATGGGACGAATAGATCTATTATCGAAATGTTCGCTGAAAAGAACCTGTTGCCAAAGCGTTAAAAATAGAATGATTCGATCCAAGATGCCGAACATTCTTGGTCATGAAAAAGATGAAGGGAGTAGATATTATGCAGGGTTATGAAAGTAAAAAGGCTCTTATCGCAGAGATTGAAAAAACAGCGGATCTGTTTATCAATGAATTTTTGGAGCTCAAAGAGGATGATAAAGACAAGCTAATAGACGGTGTAGACAGAACACCAGCTCAGATGATTGCTTACCAGCTGGGCTGGCTTGACTTGATCATGGGATGGGATAAGAAAGAAGCAGAAGGGAAGCAGGTAGTTACCCCTTGTGAAGGCTACAAGTGGAATAATCTAGGCGCTTTGTACCAGAGCTTTTATGACAGGTTTTCCTCATAATCTCTGGCTGAATTAAGGGATTTATTTAAAGAAAAAGTAACTGTTTTTGTTCAATGGCTTGATGGATTTACAGAAGAAGATGTTTTCACCGCAGGCAGCCGCAAATGGGCATCTTCAACACCATCCAATTGGCCCGTGTGGAAATGGGTTCATATTAATACGGTTGCCCCGTTCAAATCCTTCCGCAGCAAGATTAGGAAATGGAAGAAGTTAAATACAGGAGACTTTAGGTCATGATGAAATGTTTAGAGTGAAAAGGCAAAGGGACGGGTAAGAAAAAGAGTGGATCTAAAAGCTAATCATATAAATGCGTGACCCCAAAACTCCTGTCAAAATAAAAAAGCACTTTCAGTCGACTTGAAAGTGCTGATTTTTTTCTTAATGGTACGCCCGAGAGGGATCGAACCTCCGCTCCCGGCTCCGGAGGCCGGTGCTCTATCCACTGAGCTACGGGCGCATATGATGCGTTTATGATTATAGCAAAACTGTCGGGGCAAGTCAAAGTGAACTCGAGCTTGGTCTGTGTCAAGATTTAGTAGGGGGAACTCCTGGTCTTAGAAAAATAATATTTATCTTAAGCCGAGAAGGCAGTAATCTGGGAGATTTCCCGTAACACATATTTGACCCACATATGATCAGCATGAGGACCGAATCTGG
>JAKPGY010000193.1 GCA_029550685.1 Bacillota bacterium | reverse complement strand
GGCATCTGCCATAGCTGCCCCGCGCTCGGTTACTACTGTACGGACCGCATCACTTTCCGGGTTGGCGGACAGGTCCTGCCATGCCTCCCAGAACTGGTCCATTACGGTACGCAGACCATCTTTAGACGGTTCATTGAGTATAACCTCAATTTTGGCTAATGTGTCCTGTAAGGAGGTCCAGTAACCGGTGGTCTTGTTTTCATTACGAATCTGGCTATCTAAAAAAGCATCGCGAATCCGTTCAATAGAAGCTACCTGTACACCGGTACCTTGCTGCCCAACCCCGGCATAACTGGTTAGGCTAGGCGTATAATAAGGACGCGTAGTAACAATGGTAGGTGTTTGACGAGTATAACCTTCGGTATTGGTGTTAGCAAGATTATGCCCTGTAATATTCAGGGCAGTTTGGTGAGTCATTATGGACCGTTTGCCAATCTCCAGGCCCATAAAAATTGACATTGTCATATTCTAAACCTCGCTTTACTTTCAGGCCCGGGTATCGAGCAAATTAATCTGGCGGCCTGATTTTTCATCTACTAAATTGCCTTTATCAGAATAGGTTCCGGCCACGTCCCCGTTTAATATGGCCTGGATACTCTCTATATAATGAAGCGACTGCTCAATTAATTCGTTATTATGGTTATTGATAGCTTTCAACCGGGCTAAGTTATAACTCAGGCGATTTACATTTTCTTCTAATTCTTCTTTTATCTGCGGATACTCCTGTTCAACCCATTCCACCAGTTCCTTAGCGGCAGATCCAGGCAGGTCGAGCTTCTGCTGCAGCTTATAGCGCTGGTTCTCCAGCTTTTCCAGCTGAGCTACCAGCCCAGCCTCCTCTTGAATGAGGCTGTCCAGTTCCTTGATTTGACCAGCTATAATAATCCGCTGCTTCTGTTCTCCCAGAACAGCCATCTGATCGAGGATATTGTTCTGTTTTCCCATCACCTCGACAAATTCCCGGAGTATCGCTTCCATAGTATCTTTCCTTTCTTAAATTAACCGGTCAATAATGGCTCTTTCGATCATCTTTTCCGCTACTTGGTCCTCACTTAAGGTGTAGGTCCCCATGGAAATGCGCTCCCGTAATTCTTCCACCTTTTCCATCCGGACATCCTCAGCCTGCCTGATAGCCTGCATAGCCTTCTGTTTAATGCGGCTCTCATCAGATATAGCCAGAGCATCTTTTCGCATAGACCGGGCTGCTGATGCTGATTCTATGTTGTTAATTTTTTTGTTCTTGCCATACACCTGCAGCAGGTTTTGTACCTGAGTTTTGGAAATTATCATTTTTTACTTCACCTCATCTATGGCGGTGCATTATGTTTCTGTAGCTTGTTTCGTAAAAAAAAGGGAAGTTCTTCACTCCCTTTATATGCGTTTTTATTCGATTAGCGCGCTGTTATGTAATAATACACTGATTTTTAGCTGTAAGCTCAGCTAAGGCCTGGTTATTAACGCTGGAGAAAATGCGTCCCCTTAAGAAATTATGTTTATGATTGGTCCTTAATATGCATGCGATCCCGGGAAGCTCGTTTTTCGGGAGCAGCAGGTTTAGAACGAGCCGGGGAAATGACACCCCGTATCTGACTATCCAGTTCCCGCAGGCAGTTGGCACAATAATTGCCACTATCAATGTGCGCACCGCAGCGCTGGCACTGCAGCACCTCCACAAAGCCTTTCGACTGCAGGCGACCTTCCCGTAAAAACTGCAGAATCAATTCCTCGTC
Organism: Bacillota bacterium; assembly: GCA_029550685.1. Classification (GTDB taxonomy): domain Bacteria; phylum Bacillota; class Syntrophomonadia; order Syntrophomonadales; family Syntrophomonadaceae; genus DTU018. The sequence goes on along the minus strand of JAKPGY010000193.1, from coordinate 3,699 downwards.
TACACCGGTTTCTTCTGCCACTTCAAAAACCGTAGCTCCTGGGTGATCGCGCACATACCTGCGTACTTTCATATACTGCTCTTCTTCCTGTTCCCGGCAGCGAGAACAAACGGTCCTACCCTGCTGGTAGCCAAACAAGCGGCCACATATCGAACAGTTTCTTAATTCTGGTGACATCGCCATCCCTCCGTCTCTAGTAACCTTTGCCCGTAGCCCAAGTAATAACATTCACTTGGTTAGCTCCATTATCCAACAAAGTGCGGGCACACTCCCGACTGGTTGATCCAGTAGTGAATACATCGTCCACCAACAGAATATTCTTTCCCTTTATGCAATCAGCCTTGCGGATATCAAATGCTTGTAGCAGGTTTCTTTCCCGCTCTTCCCGCGAACATTCCCGTTGAGATGGTGTTTCTTTTACTCTTATTAGCAGATTGGGATACATTTTTATCTTCAATTCTTTGCTAATCTGTTGACCCAGAGCTTCGGTCTGGTTGAAACCCCGTTGTTTTATACTGGCCTGGGTGGATGGAACGGGTATGATCATATCAATAGGCCAGAACCTCGGTTCTTTTTTCACCACTGCGGCCATCATTTTGCCCATGCGGTAGGCCAACTGACGCCGTCCTAAGAACTTTAAGACCTTGGTAGAAATGCGATAAGGTTCCTCATAGGGCCCTACCGCTCGCGAAATCTTGAAAGGAGGAGTACGGGTCTGACAATCCTGACACAGGGGGCCAGTGCCTTCACACAAGTATTTGCCGCATCGATCACAGATAGGAAGAATCCGCTGCAGTTTAATCAACTGCTCCTGGCATGACCGGCACCAGGGCCGCCTGGTGCTGTATATGCCTGGATGCCGGCAAATACAGCATTCTCTTTGGGGGAACAACAAGTCCATCAAAAAGTTAACCATAAACCCACCCCCTGCCTATGATCTTATTATATTGTATTCCATTAAGTAACATGAATCTACCAAAAAGGACAGATCCCAGCGAATCACCGGTTTAAAACCAGACACCAGAGCTGTCCCCTTGCTTGCTGCGCTTGACTTGACGATGGGAAGTACGCCGGACCGCTGCAAACAGCATCAACATAATACCCAACCAGATGCCAAAGCCCAAGGTTTTTAGAAAAATAACCACAAAAAGACCTCCTCCTGGCCTATCAGTATATGCATATGCTAGAAAGAGGTCGCTTGATTACCTGTGAGGATCAAATTTAGTCATCTGATACAATGTGGTTTTTGAGCGCATATACAGCCGCTTGAGTACGGTCCTTAACGCCCAGCTTGCGGAATATACTGGTGAGATGATTTTTTACAGTTTTCTCGCTGATGAACATAAAATCGGCCATTTCTTTGTTGGTATGTCCTTTGACCAGGCAGGCTAATACATCCCGCTCCCGTTTAGTCAGCCGTACCGTATCTTTTTTCTGGTCACTGCGGGTTATTTCCCGCACCAGGCGGTTGGCTACCCGGGGATGGATTACTACTTCACCATTCATAACCTTATATATAGTATCAATCAATTCGCTGCCGGCAACATCTTTTAACACATATGCAGATACGCCGGCTTTTACCATCTCTATGACTTCTTCATCTTCGTAAATGGTCAAAGCCACCACCCGTACAGAAGGCATTTCCCTCTTTATTACCCGTGTAGCTACGATGCCGTCTGTTCCAGGCATATTAACATCCATGATAACCACGTCCGGTCTGAGCTTGCGGGCCATATTTATAGCCCCCTGGCCATCGCCTACTTCGGTTAATACCTCAATATTGGGGTCAAGTTCCAGTAATCGCCGCAATCCTTCCCTTACCAGAGCATGGTCATCGGCTATTATTACCTTTATTTTACCCATTATCTGCCTCCCCTTCTAATGGCACCTTTATAATAATTTGCGTACCTTCTCCTGGTTGAGAAAGAATTTGCAGTTCTCCGCCAAAGAGCTGTACCCTTTCTTTCATACCCATGATTCCGTAGCTCTCGCGATGTTTACTAATTTCATTAGGATCAAATCCACAGCCCTCATCCTTGATCACCACAGTAAGCAGGGAACCGCTATCCTCCATTTTTACCAAAGCTTTGTTGACCCCAGCATGCTTGCGAACATTAGTGATGGCCTCCTGCACCAACCTGAACAAACCTACTTCCAAGGCCAAATCATATTGCCGCTGCTGACCAAAAACTACATAGTCAATTACGAAATCATACTTGGCCTCATATTCATTGAAATAAAATCTTTAAAAGTGTTAGAGAGGCCTTGGGCATGCACCAGGGTAGGCTTTAAATCATACATGATGCTGCGCACATCTGTAAGACTCTCAGTACCAATAGCTTTTAGGTTCTGCAGTTCATGCCGGATATGGATATCATCCTCCGGAATCATGCGCATAATCAGATCCAGGCGAATCAACATACTGGCCAGGCTCTGAGCCGGCCCATCGTGCAGTTCCCGGGCTATTTTACGTCGCTCTGCCTCAAGAGTTTCCACAATCCATAATTCCAATTGGTTCTTGCGATTTACTTGCTCAATGGTATCACTTAATTTATCGGCTGAGCTCTGCATAAGCTTTAGAGCTATCGAGGTACTGTTTAATAGATTTTCAGCTTTCTTGAAAATGCTTCGATACTGCCGAATTTGATTTTCTATTTCCTCCCTGCGCAGCTTTAGGAAACTCTCCTGCTGGCGAGCCTGCTGCAGTTTTATCTGCAAGGCTTGGGCAGTATCGTAAGCATTCTTAATATTTTCCTCGGTGGTAACATCGAAGAGTTTGCTGACTTCCATCAAGCGTAAGCGAGCCTGCCGGGCCAGCCTCTCATATTTGTTACCTATTTCGATGACCTGTTCAATTTGCTGATTTATTTCTTGAATCTCAGTTTCCAGCTGGATACACTGTTTTTCACAGTTCTGGTTAATTTCAAATATGTCTTCCAGGCTTTTCTGCAGGGTCTCCGTGATCTGGGAAAATACTTCATCTAGTTGTTGCAGTAGCTTTAGTCCCTTAATGTCAATCTTTTTACTACTTTCGTCATGCCGCATAAAAAACCTTCCTTAATTTTCTATCTATATATATAAATACTCCCATAAAAAAAGCCCGGTATCAACCAATGAGAATCACCTCGCGGCTGCGCGTAAACAATCAAAGATAACACGTAGCGGAAGCTTCAGCTTCCGCTATTTGTGACTGAATTCAGCGAAGACTGAAGTCTCCGCTACATGTTCTGATTACGCGCTTATCCCCAAGCCCTGCAGAACCTCTTTTTGTATAGCAGTCAAACACTCTTCCTGCCCGGTTTCAACATATATTCTAAATAAAGGTTCTGTTCCGGAAGGCCGGATTAATACCCAGCCGCCATTTTCCAGAACCAGCTTTAATCCTTCTAGGTTATCGCTTGCTTCTACAGCGATTCCGGCCAGGCTTTTGGGTCTGTATTCCTCTAATCTGGCCAATATCGTTGCCTTTTCCGCGGGGCTAACTTTGACATCCATGCGCCGGCTCACCATAGCCCCATATTTTTCGGTCAATTCTGATTCCAGGTCGGCAAAACTCTTTCCACTATAGGCCAAGATCTCCGCCGCCAGCAAGCAGGCCAGTATACCGTCTTTTTCGGGAACATGTCCTAAAATACTCAAACCTCCGCTTTCCTCTCCCCCTAACATGCAGCCCTTTTCGCGCAGGCACTGGCCTATATA
>JAKPGY010000219.1 GCA_029550685.1 Bacillota bacterium | reverse complement strand
ATGCCTGCCCCTTTCTTTTGCGTAAGCGCCCAATCTCTTCACTTATAAAATTCCTGCAATCACGAGCTGCGGATTCCGGCAGGAGGTTATCGTCGATGCTGTCTATATAGCCTCCGGAAAAGTCCTTTATGTTCCAGTCCTGGTAGCTGCTCATAAGCATCATCACCAACTTTCTTTACCGTGCAGCTCTTTTATGCAAAGGGACGCATACGGACCATTCTTATTCTGCTAGTTGTGGGCTGTATTTCTGCGAGCTGCTCAAGCGCCTTTTGCTTGTGCATAAAATACTCATTCATTTTCATTTGAGCAGTGGGGTTTTCTTCGTCGTCCCAGAATATGGCCCTGCTCGCCACGTAAATAGCTATGGGATAATGAAGAATCTCGTGGACCCCGGGCTCCCCCTGTAAATCAGTGAACGCTGGGGGCATAACGTACCCCCATAAAGTGAATGTCCCGGATTCCGCAAACCGTATCTCGTTGCCTCTAATATCAAAGTCACCGTCGTAAAAAGCCCCATATTTGCGCCCGTAGTAGGGAGTGGGTTTCCCTTCTTTTTCTATTTCAAACACAGATAAAAACGAGCGCGGAAGGTCTACCCATGTATCTTTTTCGGCGTCCAAGGTGTGACTGGCAATGACCCCAGCATCTTTTCCCAGGTCCATTAAAATACACTCATTTATGAAGACGACCGCCTGGTTATCTTCAATGGCCAAGTCTTCCGTATGAAGCTCAGCGAGGGTTTTTATTTCTAATCCTGTCATTGTTTCACCACCCTAATAAACCTCGTTAGCTGCTTTCTTGAACTCAGAACGATGCTCCCTGGCCCAGGCGTTAATCTCCGAGCGCCTGCGGGCCTCCAGACGGCGTTCTCGCTCCTCGTTCTCTTGGTCTATTTCCCTAATGATTTCTCTAATGCCCCTGGTCCTGATATTAGAACGGCAAAATACCTCGATTATGCGATCATCGAGGGTGTCATAGGGGACTGAGAAACAGAATGTATCGGTCTTGTTGTCCAGAGAATGAAGTTCAAACCTCTGGGTTTTGGTGTTGAAACATACAAAGAGGTTGGAGTCTATTTGCTCCAACCTCTCCGGTACTCG
>JAKPGY010000185.1 GCA_029550685.1 Bacillota bacterium | reverse complement strand
GGATACGGCTTAAGCAGAGTATTAGCCGGGCGAGTAACTACGACGAGCCGTGGCAGCACACGGCGAAACTGAGGGCTGCGAAGCGGAGCGAGAAACAGGATGTTTCGAGCAGCGAGTACTGAGTGCATGGATGCCGAATTACGAGCGGTCCGCTTTGCACCGAAGTAAGCCGATGTGCTGCAGGTGAGGAGTCCCGGAGCGAGCCGGCTAATACTCCTGCATCCTGGCTAACAGTACTGCCAAGCCGTGGTTAGCGCAGATGGACATAGAGATCGCCACGCGCTACCGCGCTCGCGATGACAGTATAGCTGTCTTTTGCACTAACGCGAGGACAGTTTTCACAGCAATGACACATTATGAAGTCATTTTCACAGCAACGATAAATTTAAGTGCGGTGATGACAGGCGATACTGTCTGCCTGTTTCAACTGGAATGATCATAATTCTCCCAGTAAATTTCATATGCTTAGTAGCAAGAGGTGAATGGATATGATAAAGATATCTGATTTGCGTACTCGAGATGTAATTAATATTCTGGATGGCAAGAAGCTGGGCAACATCATCGATATCGATCTGGACCTGGATAATGGGAAAGTGCTGGCATTGGTTCTTCCTGGCAGGGTGAAGGGATTTCTATTTACTAAACGGGAGGAAGTGGTGGTGCCCTGGCAAAAAATCGTGCGCATCGGTAGGGATGTGATTTTGGTGGAAGTTCCGATAGCCAGTGAAATTGAAGAATACCGCAGGGATTATCTGTTGGAGGAAGAGGATTTATAGCTGGTTGAATTATTGAAGGAGTTTGGTCATAATAAGGGCAGTAATTACCTCCAACAAGGAGGAATCAACTTTGCGATGTCCTTATTGCCAGGAGTTTGAGAGCCGGGTGCTGGACTCACGTCCCAGTGAGGACGGCAATTCTATTCGTCGCCGGCGAGAATGCAATGCCTGCAAACGCAGGTTCACCACCTATGAACGGGTGGAGGAACGTCCTCTGCTGGTTGTCAAAAAGGGAGGCAACCGGCAGCCTTTTAACCGGGACAAGCTTATTGCCGGGCTTACCCGTGCCTGTGAAAAAAGACCGGTTAGTATGGATCAGATTGAACGACTGGTAGGAGAAATCGAACGAGATCTGCGTGACCAATATGACCGGGAAGTAAGCAGCCGGGTTATTGGTGAAATGGTTATGGACCGTCTGCAAAAACTGGATGAAGTAGCTTATGTACGCTTCGCTTCTGTATACCGGCAGTTCACCGATCTAAACAGCTTTATCAAAACTATCGATCAGCTTAAGAAGTCCTGACTATCAGCGGGTAAATTGTCACTGGCCAAGAACTGCTGTAGCTTTTCCAGTATAACCGGCAGGGGGAGAATACGTTCTTCGATGCGGCTTATGGTGCGCCCATAAAGATACATTCTGTCCTGGTATCTGCCCATTTCACGAATTGATTGAGGCAAGCTGTCCAGGTTTTTCATCCAACGGATGGCTGAGGCACGAGGCAGATGGAATGTAAACCGGTAGTCTTCCAGAGAGATCCGGAACTCCACTAAAGAGTAATATTCCTTATCCACGGAACCAATTGTACATTTGGGACAATAATATCCTTGCTTTAAGTAGTCTACATAGGACATGCCGGCTGCTCGGGCCGATTCCTTGCAATCATCACACAGCCAGATTTGTTTCCGGTCTGGACCTAAAAGATAAATGGCCTGAATTAAATCGGCAAACTGATTATATAGTTTTCTTATAACCTGGTTTTTAAGGCGGTAAAGATCTGCAGACTGTTCTTGATACTTCTTAGCATAATGGTTGAGGTGAAACAGGTAAAAACAGATCATAAGAAATTGCTGCTGGGGATGGTCCTGAATTGAGGTTACAAACCTGTCGTAATAGTTTAAAACTCGGGACATCCGGCGAAAATCGGTAGAGGCTGAATGGGAAAAATCGTGTTTTTTCCGGGTGTTTATTTCCTGAATTATGGAATGAACATCCAGTTTATCTATATCCTGTTCCGAAAAAAGTAAAGTTGAACCACCACCTGAACGGCGCTTTATATCAGCTACATTTAAGTACCCATAGCGTATCATTTCATGTACCTGACGATTACTAAGGCTATATTTGCGAGCTACTTCGCTGATGGTCAGCATGAATTATATCACCTAATCCTGTTTTAAGCTGTCATTCAGACTGATCATCCAGTTCTTGGAGAAGGGCTTTGGCTTGGTCAAGAACCTGCTGGGGGACCATTACTCTGACTTCCGCCATGGGCCCTACCGTTACCGGCATTTGGGAAACTTCACGCCGCAGTATTTTGTATGGTATTCCGTAGGAGTTTAGCAAGCTTTCAATAATTAAATCATTAGGTGGATACACACTAGTCAGGAGTACCCAGGTAGATGAGCTTAAATCATACCCGCAGTATTTACATACTGCATCAGGGCCTTCTATCATTTGTTCACATTGGGGACAGTTCACCCTTTATCACCTCTATATAACTATTTTATGCGAAAAGGGTGGTTTTCACAAATGAGTCAGGAGATATGGCAATTCCAAAATGACATAACCTATTTAACCCTGCCCACCTGGGAAGAAAAAGGGGCTCGGATTATATTCACGTCCCGTCATACCGGACATAGTCAAGGGGCTTATATGAGTTTGAATATGGCGTTACATGTAGGAGATTATCCCGAGGCAGTACTGGCCAACCGTAAGAAGGTTTTGCAGTTAATGGGAACGGATTTGTCGCACATGGTGTGCTGCCAGCAGGTGCACAGCAATCAGGTGGCAGTTGTTGACAGCAGTTATGCGGGGCGTGGTTCTCAGCATTACGAAGATGCTCTGCCTAGTACCGACGGATTAGTTACCGCTACACCTGGCTTGGTACTGGCTACCTTCTATGCTGATTGTATTCCGGTATTCCTTTTTGATCCGGTACGCAAGGTGGCAGCATTGTGCCATAGCGGCTGGAAGGGTACCATGGGGTTAATCACTACTAAAACACTGGAGGTTATGAGTAGTCAATTTAACTGTCAGCCTGCTGATATTATGGTTTATATTGGACCTGGGATTAGCTCTTGCTGCTTCGAGATACAAGCTGACCTGGCTGATAAAGTGTTATCTGCATTCGCAGCCGATGATGATATAATCATAAGTAAGCAAAAGCGAATTCGGTGGGATTTAAAGGAAACCATCCGCAGGTGTGTCATTAATTTTGGGGTTCCAGAAAGTCAGATAATTGTCTCCTCTTGGTGCACATCCTGCCATACGGATTATTTCTATTCCTTTCGAAAGGAGCAAGGGATAACTGGTCGCATGGCAGCTCTGATTATCCTTGCTGGTGGTAAGAGTAATGAAGAACCATAAAATCTTGGTAGTTGATGATGAAGCTTATATAGTTGAACTGGTAAAGTTTAACCTGGAAAAGGAAGGTTATCAGGTAATAGTTGCCAGTGACGGCAAAAGTGCCTTGGACATGGTCCGGGCAGAACATCCCGACCTGATTCTACTGGACATCATGCTGCCCCATGTGGACGGATTAGAGGTATGTCGTATTTTAAAGCAAAGCCCGGACACCAATTCCATACCCATTATAATGTTGACCGCCAAAGGTGACGAAATTGATACTGTTCTTGGGTTGGAAATGGGAGCCGATGATTATATCAAAAAACCTTTTAGTCCCCGGGAAATGGTAGCGCGGGTGAAAGCCCGGCTGCGGGCTTTGAAGATTCTGGAAGCCGAAAAAGCTGTAGGGGAAAAGGTCTATGTAATCAAAGATCTTATTGTTGTTCCTGAGAAATATGAGGCTTTTTTGGGAGAGGACAAGTTGGAACTAACCCCTAAAGAATTCGAACTGCTGAGTTTGATGGTGTCCCATCAGGGTAAAGTATTTACCCGGGAGGCTCTGCTGGAAAAGGTGTGGGGCTACGAGTATTCAGGTGATACCCGTACCGTTGATGTTCACATCCGCCACCTGCGTCAAAAACTGGGTGACGACTCCAATTATCCAGACTATATTGAGACGGTGCGCGGAGTAGGATATCGCTTTGTAGAAGGCCGAGTCAAATAAAGGGGAAATGGGTATGTTAAGATTGCAGCAGGAACAGCGGCGTATACAGGGGATATTAGCCAGCATGGTAGATGCGGTTCTGGTGGTGGATACCCAGGCTCGTATAAGTTTGGCTAACAAGGCCGCTGAGAATTTGTTTTTGGTTAGGGAGGGAGGCCTGGAAGGCAAGCAGTTAGATGAAATTAACTGCTACCGGGAAATCAGCGGTATGATTTGTCGGGTGTTAGACACCGGTAAGGAAGTATTTATTGAAACCACTATTAAACCATCTACGCAGATATACCGTGTCCATGTGGTACCTATTAAAGATCCAGATGATAAAGTGGAAGCTGCAGTAGCAGTATTTCATGATGTTACTGATGCTCGTAATTTTGACCAAATGCGCTCTGAATTTGTAGCTAATGTGTCTCATGAACTTAGAACCCCATTAACATCTATTAAGGGCTTTGTAGAGACACTTTTGGATGGCGCCATGGAAAACAGCGATACCTGCAGGCGGTTTTTATCCATCATTGAAGCTGAAACCGATCGCTTGACACGTTTGATTGACGATATGCTCAGTCTATCCTCTATTGAATCCAAAGAAAGAACCCTTCATTTACAGCCAGTTTGTTTGGTACGTTCAATGAGGACCATTATGAATATTATGGGGCCGCAGATAAGTGATAAAGATCTGCATGTAGAGTTTATCTACCCGCAAAACCTGCCCCGTATACACGCTGATGAGGATTTGCTGGGACAAGTTCTAATAAATCTTTTGGATAATGCCATAAAATACACCCCTCCCCATGGAAAAATTATTATTCGCTGCCGGCGTCGTGACAGTCGAATAATCATCTCCTTTACCGATACGGGGGTGGGTATACCCCGGGAAAGCATTCCTCGAGTATTTGAACGTTTTTATCGAGTGGACAAGGCTCGTTCGCGCAATCACGGAGGGACCGGTTTGGGTTTAGCTATTGTCAAACATATTGTGGAGTCCCACGGTGGAGAAGTATTTGTTGATAGCGAAGTGGGACGAGGATCAACCTTTGGGGCCAGTTTTTTGGCGGTTTAACCCGTTGAAAAAAAGGGAAATTCGGCGCGAATACAGAATTTATATAATTTCAGATAAGTTAAACACCAAAACAGAGGACCGATAATATGCACAGTCTCGAAATTAACCTCAACCGTATTAGACAAAGAATTTCTATCGCCTGTGCCAGTGTAGGAAGGGATGTTAGCAGTGTTACCCTAGTGGCAGTCAGCAAAACGGTAGGAGTGGAAGCTGTGCAAGCAGCTGTTAAACTCGGAGTTACCGATTTTGGAGAGAACCGGGTTAGCGAGCTGGTACATAAAAGAGCAGTTGTGCCTGATGTACGCTGGCATATGATTGGACGACTGCAGACTAATAAAGTTAAAGAGGTGGTGGATAAAGCCTATCTTATTCATTCACTGGATAGATGGAATCTTGCTGAAGCTTTGCAGAAAAGAGCTGATATCCTGGATATAACTATACCGGTTTTATTACAGGTGAATATAGCCGGTGAAGAGCAAAAAGCCGGTGTGCATCCGGATGAAGTATTACCTTTTCTGCAGTCTATTGATCAGTTACCCCGCATCAAAATAATGGGACTGATGACTATGGCACCACTCAGTGATGACCCCGAGCATTCACGCCCGATTTTCAGGGAATTGGCCCAGATGCGGAAACAGCTGCAGCAGTATGATATACCTAATGTTTCCCTACGTCATTTGTCCATGGGCATGTCCCAGGATTTCGAGGTGGCTATACAGGAAGGAGCTGACCTGGTTAGAATAGGTTCCTCCCTTTTTCAAAATAATAGCTGAGAATATGAGATGAGGAGGCAGGATAAATGGGTTTTGGTGACAAGTTTTGGTCATGGCTGGGTATTGAACATGAGGAAGTACGGGAAGAATTGCTGGAAATTCCTCAAAATACTCAAGAAACTAGAAACGCTGCCAATATTGTGAGCATTCATACCAATAAAACCATGAAAGTGGTAGTCTGTGAACCGGAAAGCTTTGATGAGGTACAGATCCTGGCTGATCATTTAAAAAACCGTAAGCAGGTAATAATGAATCTGGAATCGACACCACCGGAAATATCCCAGCGTATTATTGATTTTATCAGCGGCACCACCTATGCACTGGATGGTAACAGCCAGCAACTGGGAAGGCATATTTTCCTGTTTGCACCCAGTAATGTGGAAATTGCCAAAGATCACCGGTCCATGGTAAGAAGACCTAATTGGTTAAATAATACAGGAGTAGACCGCTAGATGATTTTAGGAGTAATCGGTTGCGGTAAAATGGCCCAAGCCATATTGACCGGTATCCAGAAACAAAATACCTGCCCATATTCAGATCTGCTTGTTAATGATATTGATGACCGTCAAGCTCTTACTTTCGTGGATCTTTTTCAAGCCACCAACTGTGACCAAATAGATTTGGTTAGCCAGTCAGACCTGGTGATATTGGCGGTCAAACCTCATCAGGTCAGTGATGTCCTTAATCATACTGCCGCTGCCTGGAAGCCTGGAAAAATTCTGGTTTCAGTGGCTGCTGGTGTCAGGACCGGCGTAATACTGAGCTATTTACCTGCAGGACTGAAACTGGTTCGGATAATGCCCAATTTGCCAGCCTTGGTAGGAGCAGGCATAGTGGCTGTTACAGCTGCTGAAGGAACAGAAGAAAAGGATCTTCGCCTGGTAGAGAACTTGTTATCAGGTCTAGGTAAGACGGTAAGGGTTGAAGAGGAGAAAATGGATGCCGTAACTGCGGTATCCGGGTCTGGACCAGCTTATGTTATGATGGTGGTTGAGGCTATGATTGAAGCCGGTGTCCAGATTGGCCTGGACTGGAAGGTGGCCAGAGAACTGGTACTTGCCACGATTAGCGGTAGTATTGCCATGCTGGAGAAAACCGGCCAGCATCCTGCTGAGCTTAGGAATCAGGTATCCTCACCAGGAGGTACTACTATTGCTGCGGTTAAACAGTTAGAAGAGCAGGGACTGCGCAGTGCATTTTTTAATGCTATTGAAAAAGCTTATCAGCGCTCTATCCAATTAGGTCAGAAATAAACAGGGAGGAAGTTAGTCGAATATGTTTGTTATACAGGTTGTTAATACTGCCTTCAATGTTCTGATATGGTTGATCGTAGGGCGCTGTATTCTTTCATTTATTCCCCACAATCCTTATCAGCCTATCATTAAATTTATATACGATATAACCGAACCTGTAATGAGTCCTTTTCGTCGTTTGCTCCCTACAGCCGGGCCTATAGATTTTTCGCCTTTTTTGGCTGTTCTGGTTGTAACTTTAATTCAGCGTATTGTTATTCAGCTGCTGTATTACATTTATTAAAGGGGTCCAATCAATAATGATAAATACCAATTTAGAACTGCTGGCTCCTGCGGGAAAATGGGATGTGCTTAAAACTGTTGCTCAAGCAGGGGCGGATGCAGTTTATGCCGGCGGCAAGCGGTTCAATATGCGAATGCTTCGTCCGGATTTTAATTTTTCTGACTGGGAATTGAGACAAGCAACCGATTATCTTCATGAACAGGGCAAACGCCTGTATGTAACCGTTAACAACCTATATTATGAAGATGAACTGGCTGAGTTGAAGGATTACCTGTTCTATTTACAGGAGATCAAGGTTGATGGTTTAATCATTCAGGATCTGGCCACGGCAGCTATTCATCAGGAACTGGGTTTGACTGTCCCTATGCATGCCAGTGTTCAGATGAATATCAGCACTGCCAGCGCAGTGGATTTTTTGGAATCCCTGGGTTTTAGCCGGGTTATTCTGTCAAAGAATCTGACCTTGAATGAAATTGAAGCCATTCATCAAAGTACCAGCCTGGGTTTGGAGTTTTTCGTTCATGGCGACATGTGTATTTCCCATACGGGTCAGTGTTTGTTCAGTAGTTTAATAGCCGGAGAAAGCGGTAATCGTGGACGCTGTCGCAAACCCTGTCGCTGGAAATACCAGTTAGAATTAGGCTCTAAATCTTTGCCTACCGGATATTATCTAGCCCATAGTGACTTGTGCCTGTATCCGTATTTGCAGGAACTGATCCAGGCGGGAGTTGAGTCCTTTAAAATTGAAGGACGCATGCGGGATGCGGAATACCTGGCTTTCCTGGTAGGGACATATCGACGAGCTTTGGACCGGCTTATAGAGGACCCGGATCATTATCAGTCTGATACCCAGGATATGCAGGCGCTTCAGGAGAACCGCATCCGCGATTTTACAAGTGCTAAATTATTCGGGCCGATTGAATTGAATTCTATCGGAGTTGATGGCAGCCGGGAACCCAAATTCCCTACTGCTCCGGTAAGGGTAGTAACTCTTGGCTCGCAAGATTTTGTTCCTCAGACTATGGCACCTCAGACAGTACCAGAATTAGTGGTAAAAGTGGGTGATATGGAAGGATTGCAGCAATTAGCACATCAACCGGTCGGCTATTTTATACTGGGATTAGAGAAAATACAGCCGGGTGACCGGGGCTGGACCTGGCCGGAGTTAGTTACAGCCATGGAATACTGCCAGGAACAGGGAATGAATTTTGTAGTGGAGACCCCGAGAATTGTGACCCAGAACGATATGCATAAAATACAATCCTATCTGGATCGATTGGATGGTTACGCCTGGCAGGCGATAATGGTTAATGACCTAGGTACCTTTAAGGAAGCCGGTGAACGAGGCTATACTATTTATGGAGGGCCGGGATTAAATATAAGCAATACTCGGGCTGGACAGTTAATGGGGGATCAAGGTCTGATTCGTTTTACAGTTTCTCTGGAGGCCAGCTTTGGGGATATTTTAGCCTTATTGGACTCTGATATGGTGGTAGATTTGATTGTTCATGGACCCCAGTGTGCATTAATAACCGATTTCTGTCTAATAAAAGCTGCTGCCGGAGAAAAAACACGTCCCTGTTCAGTTCATTGCCGCAAGGATGCTGCTTTTTTACGTGACGAGTTGGGCCAGTATTATGAAATTCGCGGTGATGATCGGTGCCGCAATCATGTTTTTCTGCCCCAACCATTAAGTTTATATAATTTTTTACCGATATTAACGAAAGCCCAAATCAATGGCCTGCGTATTGAAGGTCAATACATGTCTGTCCATGAATTAGACGCAGTGGTAAATCTATATCAGGAGGGATTGAATCAATTAGCCCACGGGCAATGGCATAAAGAGCCTTACGAGCGTTTGTTGAGCCTGTACCCTACAGGTATTACCTCAGGATGGTTTGCCGGTAGAAATTCCTTGTAATTATGGGAAAGGAGGGGCACGTACATGATCACTGCTATGGAAATTCGCAACCAACAATTTCGCAAAGCCGTACGGGGATACAATGAGGATGAAGTACGAAATTTTTTAGTACGCATTGCTCAGGATTATGAAACTATATACAGCGAATACGCAAAATCCAAAGAAACGATTCAGCGGCTGGAGCATGAGCTATCTCGTTATCATCGTATGGAAGAGACCATGAACAGCAGCCTTATACTGGCTCAGCAAACTGCCGAAGATCTTAAAGCCACGGCCCGAAAAGAAGCTCAGTTGATGTTAGAAGAATCCAAACGCAGGATTTCCGATATTTTAATGGTCTATCAGGAAATAATAAAACGCATGAATCTATTCAACACTGAACTTAAAGCTCAGATTAGCGGACAGATGGAAATGCTGGAAAAAAATCAGCGCAAAATCGAGGAGTTATCAAACTTTTTCTATGGACGGGACCTAAAAGAGATAATGGAGCGATTGGAAACAGCAACTGTTAGCCAGGATCAGCATGATTAATCTTAAACCAGTTCCAGGTGGGGTGCGCCTGGAGATAGTAGTTCAGCCCCGTTCCGCCAAGAACCAGGTTTGCGGAGAAGTTGAAGGCTGTCTTAAGCTTAAGATAACTGCTCCGCCGGTTGATGGGGAAGCTAACCAAGCTTTAATAAAATTCCTGGCAAATTGGTTGCAAGTGTCCCGGCAGGATATTGTAATCTTGCGCGGTGAAAGTAACAAACGCAAATTAATTGAAATTCGCGGGGTAAGTGAAGAATGGCTGCGCAGCCGCCTGGAATCCTTATAAAACTCGTTTGTAATAATTTACTCCGTTCCGTTTATCTATTTCCACCTGCTGCTGACTGGCGAGAGCGTTAAGATAGGCCAACGTTTCAGCCAGGATTAACCGTTTGATATGAATATAGGGATTATCACGAAATAGCTGCACAGCCAGATCCCAGGCGGGAGTAGGTTCTTTTAAGCCCAGGAGTACCTGGCTTTTTCTTTTTTCATGGTGCTGTTCAATTAAACGAATTTTTTCAGTTGCATCTGAGAAACTCATTCCGTGGCCGGGCAGAACCAAGCTGATTTTCATGGTCAGTTTCTGCAGGGCTTGCATATGCTCTATCAATGGATTAATTAAACGGGTGTGAGGCCAGTCAGTGAGATGGAGAATAGTATGCTTAATTAGATTATCCCCCCCTAGCAGCCAGCCATGATCAGCACTTACAAATACTACATGTCCGTCTGAGTGACCTGGAATTAGATAAGTTCGGTAGCGGTCCCCTGCCAGGTTAAGCTCAGTACCTTCTGCCAGCGGAGTAAGTTGAGGATAAGGCTGCATCAGGATATCAATGCTCAGAATATCCTCAGCTAAAGCTTTAATCAATTCATGAGTCCATCCTGCCTGCAGGCATAACTCTTTTACAGCTTCATAATAGTTATTGCCAAAGATGTAGGTGTGAAAAGTTTCTAGATCCCATTCCGAAATGTAAACTGGAGCTTGGCTTTGTTGTTGCAGCCAACCGGCCAGCCCCATATGGTCATGGTGATAGTGGGTAATGTAGATTTTACTAATATGGCGAAAAGATATACCAATCTCTTTTAAGGCCTGGGTCCAACGCTGCTGGTTTTCCTGGACGTTCACGCCGGTATCGATTACCACCCAGCCTGCATCTGATTCGGCAATATAGACATTACTTTCCCGCAGAGGAAATGGCATGGTAGTTCTGAGAACAAAAATATCACCCTGCTTAAGCAGAATCTGTTGGCGATATAACTTCCCCAGCATTAAATTATCCTCCCATAATCTGTATATGCTTTAATAGTTACAGATTAATACTGGATTTGGCAAGCACGGCTTATACAGAGTAGTCCTTGGAAGATGAAATTGCAGGTTCGGAGTGGATAATTATGGCGATCAGCATGGAACATAATATCAAGGCTGCACCTAACAAAGCCCTAGAACTGAGGAGCTCGTTAGCCCATAAATAGCCGGCCAGGGCTGCGAACACCGGTTCCATGGTTAGAACCACTGCAAAGCGTGTAGGAGTACTGTACTTTTGCAGGGCGTTTTGCAAAAGAAAAGCCAGGGAGGTAGCCAGAATGGAAGTAATCAAAATGGCTGTTACCGCGTTGGAGGTAAACTTTTGGGGCCAGGTTTCAGTTGTCAGACCCAGCACCATGCATACTACACCGACGAACAGTATCTGTACCGAGGTAATTGCGACAGGATCATGTTTGTAAGAATAGCGATCCACAAATACTATGTGGAAGGCAAATCCAAAAGCGCATACCAAAACCAGTAAATCACCGGTACTGGGATGAAAACCCCCGGATGGCACTGATAACAGGTAGAGACCTACGGCTGCCAGCAGTACAGTTGCTATGGTGCTGACAGCGGGACGGGTTTTCTTTAGTATGGCATCTATTATGGGAACTAATACCACACTTACACCGGTAACAAAACCAGCATTGGAGGATGTGGTGTACTGCAGACCGATAGTTTGAAAGGTATAACCAATAAATAAAAAAATACCCAGCAGGGAACCTTCTAACCAGGTAGTCAGGGGAGCATTAAAAATTTTGGTACCAGCCACAGCCGCTAACGCCAGAAAAGCGATAATAAAACGTAATCCCAAAAATAGAAATGGTTCTATATCATTAAGGCCATTCTTAACGATCACAAAAGTGGTGCCCCATATGAAGGCAACTACCAACATGCTAAGTTCGGCTCCGGTACGTTTGCTAAGTAACTTAGGTGTCATGTCTTTCTTCCTTAATGCATAGTTAATACATGGTTTGCGAAATGCCCAAGCATTATCATACCACATACCTAGTAAATGAGCGGGGAATAAATCAATTAAAGATTGTAGTTTCATGCAGCAGTTTGTATAATTATTTCAGACTGCAACGTTTAAGGTATTGAACAAACAAAGGAGAGTGCGGGTTAAATGAGAAATTTTGTAAAGTTAATGCTGGCCGGCTTGTTGGTCCTTATTATGGCTTTTGCCTTAGTAGGATGCAGTGGACAGGATAAGAACGATGCCCAGTCTGAACCAGGACCCTCGGAAGCTAAGAAATTGGTAGTAGGTACCAATGCTACGTTCCCGCCTTTTGAAATGCAGGAGGGCAATGATTTCACTGGTTTTGATATGGACTTAATCCGGGCCATTGGTGAAGTTCAGGGATTTGAAGTCGAAATTAAACACATGGATTTTAAGGCTTTGGTTCCATCAGTTCAAAGCGGTAAGATCGATGCAGCTATTGCCGGTATGTCCATTACCCCGGACCGTTTGGAATCAGTTGATTTTACTGAATCCTATTTTGATGCTGGTTTAATCATCGCTGTACACAAGGATAACCAGGACATTCAGAGTACCGAAGATCTGAAGGGCAAGAAGCTGGCCGCTCAGAATGGAACCATTGGGGCAGCTTACTGCGAAGAAGTGAAAAAGGCAGATGCCAGCACAGAAGTACGTATCTTTGACGATATCGGAGCAGCTTTTATGGAATTGGAAAAAGGCGGTGTGGATGCTGTTGTTAATGATCATCCGGTAACTGCTTATTACTTAAAGACAGCTACTGATACTAATGCTAAAATGGTAGGTGATATTTTCTCGGCTGACGACCAGTATGGTATAGCTGTGAAAAAGGGTAACGCAGAGCTTCTCAAGGCTTTAAACGAAGGTTTGGCTAAATTAAAGGAAAATGGCACCTACGATGAAATTTATTCCAAGTGGTTCTAATTCAAAAAAATAGGTAAAATTAATTAGGTTGAAAGCGCGAGCACCTTCGCGCTTTCACTATGTTCGGGTAGGAGGAAACACCTTATGCCACTATTAGACTCTACATTTGGACTGGCAATATTAGATGCAATTACTTCATCTGCTGGTTTTAAGGTAGTAGCCAAGAATTTTGTATATTTCCTTGGCGGAGCCTGGTACACTATTTTTATTACCGCTTTATCTGTAGCTATGGGAATGGTTTTAGGCCTATTTGCCGGTCTGGGCAAGCTGTCTAAGAATAAGATTATATACGGAATATCCACAGCTTATATTGATTTCTTTCGAGGTACTCCGCTTTTTGTGCAGATATTCCTGCTCTACTTTGGAGTCCTGCCTTTGATTTATGATAATGATTCTCTTTCATCGGCTATAATAGCTTTAGGATTAAACAGCGGTGCCTACATTGCCGAGATCTTGAGAGCAGGTATTCAAGCTATTGACAAGGGACAGATGGAGGCAGCTCGCTCCCTGGGAATGAACGAACGTCAAGCCATGGTTTTGGTAATTTTACCCCAGGCATTTAAGGTGGTCATACCTCCGCTGATAAATGAATTTATTGCCCTGCTGAAGGATAGTTCTCTGGTTTCGGCTATTAGTGTGGCTGAATTGATGCACCGCGGTGATCTGGTTTTTGCCAATACCTATCAGGCAACCTGGGTGTTTGGAACCATATCGCTCCTGTATCTGGTAATGACTAAGACTATATCCATGCTGGGAGATTATGCGGAGAGGAGGCTGGCGACCGAATGATAAAAATGGTTGATGTTTATAAGTCCTTTGGAAAGCTGGAAGTGCTTAAAGGCATTAATTTTAATGTAACTCCCCGGGAAGTAGTCTGTGTTATCGGTCCCAGCGGATCCGGAAAAAGCACTCTTTTGCGGTGCATAAATCAGTTAGAGAAAGTTGACCGGGGCCATGTATATATTGATGGGGAGGAACTGACTGACCCCAAAACAGATATAAACATGATTCGCCAGCAGGTTGGCATGGTTTTTCAGCTGTTTAACCTGTTCCCTCATAAGACTACCTTGGAGAATATAACTATGGCCCCTATAAAAATTAAAGGAGTGGACAAGGATCAGGCCCGTGACCAGGCCATGGAACTGTTAAGAAAAGTGGGCTTGGTTGATAAGGCTCATGTATATCCCAATAATCTTTCTGGTGGGCAGAAACAGCGAGTGGCTATAGCCAGAGCTTTGGCCATGCAGCCAAAAGTAATGCTTTTTGATGAACCTACCTCAGCTTTAGATCCGGAAATGGTAGGTGAGGTTTTAGCTGTTATGAAGGATCTCGCTACTGAGGGCATGACTATGGTGGTAGTAACCCATGAGATGGGGTTTGCCCGGGAAGTAGGAGATCGGGTGGTATTTATGGATGAAGGTATGATTGTGGAAGAAGGTACTCCTTCCCAAATATTTGATAACCCACAAAATCCACGTACCCAATCTTTTTTGAGTAAAGTATTATCATTTTAGCAGCAAAATTAACAGCAAACCGGGGGATTGGGCGACCAATCCCCTAATTTCATGATGAAAGAAAGGAATACGCTAAACAATGTCCAAGCAGCAAGCTGAATCTGTATTGGAACTGTTACAGCAAGAATATCCAGGGGCCGGAACTCAGCTAAACTACCACAGTTTATTCGAATTGCTGGTGGCGGTAGTACTATCTGCGCAATCTACTGATCAGCAGGTTAACCGGGTAACTCCAGCTTTATTTTCCAGGTATCCAGATACTTATGCTATGGCAGAAGCTGGCATCGATGAACTGGAAGAAATGATTAAAAGCGTAGGCCTTTATCATAGTAAAGCCCGTAACCTAAAAAATATGGCACAAATACTGGTAAATAAATATGGAGGCCAGGTTCCGGGCAGATTTGAGCAGCTTTTAGAACTGCCGGGAGTAGGGCGCAAAACGGCTAATGTAGTTATAGCCGTTGGATTTGGTGGACCAGGGCTTGGGGTGGATACACATGTTCATCGAGTGGCCAATCGTTTGGGGATGGTTAACAGCAAAGACCGGAACAATACAGAGAAGAAACTAAAGGAAATTATCAGCCCTGAGCAATGGAATCAGGCCCATCATCTATTGATCTGGCATGGCCGGCAGGTCTGCAAAGCCCGTAAGCCGAAATGCCACAGCTGTGTGCTGAACAACCAGTGCTATTATTTTAAGCAGCAGAGCAAAGCCTGATGAGAGGGTACATTTGCTTCTATTCTATCCAGCTTCACCAGCAGCAAATCATACTTGCTTGCTGTTCATTTCTATCACGGCTTCGAGGAGCTTCTCTATTCTATTAGCCATATTATAAAAATAAGTAAGCATTTCCTTACCTCCATTAATACTAATTAAATGTATATCTGCTATGTAGGTTTCTCATCCCGTTTCTTGAAATCTCCCATGTATTATAAGTAGTCTCTTTTAGCGGTTACGTTGTCTGTTCTGAAAAAATTGGGCTGTAGTTGTACAGCCGCAAGTGATATGCTACAATTTAGTAACGATTTTTGTTACAAGCAACTAATATTTGGTGATGATCAGGAGAGTAGGCTTGGTTAAACTGGGACAGAGAGTTCGGGCAGGTGGAAACCGGACACAGGAGCCGGGCTGAAAATCACCTGGGAACCTTCTGTTCGAAAGCAGTATACTGTTAGTAGAGCAGAACGTTACTCGCGTTAAGAGCATGAGCGGCATAACAGTGCTATTAGGGTGGTACCGCGGAAGCATACCTTTCGTCCCTTGTTGGAGGAAAGGTTTTTTATATTTAGGGAAAGACTTCTAAAGACTTAAAGATTAAGGTGGTTTGATCAAGATGGCTAAAGGTAAATACGATGCAACTCTGAATCTGCCCCGCACCGATTTTCCTATGCGGGCAAATCTCCCCAATCGGGAGCCAGAAATACTAAAATTTTGGGACAGTATCGATATTTATCACCAGGTTCAGAAAGCTAATGCCGGTAAGCCGCAGTTCATTTTGCATGATGGCCCTCCTTATGCTAACGGTGATATCCATTTAGGCCATACTTTGAATAAAGTTTTGAAAGATATTATCGTAAAATTCTGGTCAATGTTCGGGTATGACAGTCCCTATGTACCAGGATGGGATACTCATGGTCTGCCCATTGAGCAGCAGGCCATCAAAAATCTTGGCATAGACCGTCACCGGACCGATGTTGTTGAATTCCGCCGGCACTGCCGGGATTACGCCTTAAAATATGTAGACCTGCAAAGGGAGCAGTTTAAGAGGCTAGGAGTTCGGGGTGACTGGGATAACCCTTACTTAACTTTGAAACCTGAGTTTGAAGCTATTCAGATTAAAGTGTTTGGAGAAATGGCCAAGAAAGGCTATATCTATAAAGGGCTTAAACCGGTTTACTGGTGTGGTGATTGTGAAACTGCCCTGGCAGAAGCTGAGGTGGAATATGGGGAAAAAACCTCTCCTTCTATTTACGTCAAATTTCCGGTTAAAGATGGAAAGGGAGTTATACCTCCGGATAGCTTTGTGGTTATCTGGACTACCACACCCTGGACCCTGCCTGCCAATATGGGTATCGCGGTTCATCCTGATTTTGAGTACGTAGTAGTAGCTGCCAACAACGAAAAATATGTAATTGCCAAAGGGCTGCTTCCCGAAGTGGCTGAAAAACTAGGATGGTCCGATTACCAGGTTTTAAGTGAATGCAAAGGTAAGCAGTTGGAGCGGGCTGTATGCCGCCATCCCTTTATTGACCGGGATTCCCTGGTCATATTGGGCAAACATGTGACCCTGGATGCTGGTACCGGATGCGTACACACCGCGCCCGGACATGGTGAGGATGACTTTTATGTTGGGCGGGAATATGGTCTGCAGGTATTGTCTCCCGTGGATGACCAGGGACGGTTTACCGATGAAGCTCAACCCTTTACCGGACTATATGTACATGATGCCAACCAGCAAGTGATAGAGAAACTTCAGGAGAATAATGCCCTGCTGAATGCCAGTCAATTACAGCATCAA